>WJKP01000016.1 GCA_014729025.1 Candidatus Buchananbacteria bacterium | reverse complement strand
TATCTGTACTATCCAGAATAACATATCTTAAAAGCCGGTTATATTTATCACGATCAGCTGACTGTGAATCCGGCATTAAGCTGACTTTTTTATTATTAATTAATTCAGTCAATTTATTTTTGGCATTAGTGGCAAAACATTCTGACCCGCTTAATTCAGGCGCATCAATACCCAGTAACCTTATTTTTTCATCAGTGCCATTAATATCAACGTGAATCGTATCACCATCAGTCACATAAGTGACTAAATATTCCGGTTCGGAATTATTATTATCATCATTGTCAATAATATTAATTTGTTGACCGGCCGGGATTAAATCAAGATTTTGATTGGTTATACCCAAACCCAAAAAACGCATAATACTATAAGCAGCCTCACCGTCTTTCAAATAAATCCTACGACAAGTTTTGGGGTAAATATACCAAGCTTCGCCGTTTTGCTGGACTTGTAATAAAATAGTGCCTTTTAAACGGTTAGCTAAAGCATTACTTTGACAAATACTGGTGGCATTATTCATTTCATTGGTATCATTGACTATCGGAATTTTATTTAAATCAGTATCAGTAATACCCAGCCCAAAATTTCGCATCATTTGATAAGCAACTTGCCCGTTTTTCATATAATAACGCTGATCATCAGCCGGGTTAACAAACCAGGCTTCACCGTTTTCTTCTACCTGTAACAAAATATATCCCCTGGTATTGTCCAGCAAAGCGGCCCGACCGGTATAAGGGATAATTAATAATGTAAAAATTATTAAAATAATTTTTTTCATATTCATATTAGATTATTCTTTTTGCACCCTTTATTACATCCAACAACTCTTTAAATTCTGTATACCCTGCTTCCTGATTAAAATGACCTGCACCTTTTATTTGAGTGACTTGAATACCAAGATTATCAGCAATTTCTTCAGCCTTTTCAAATGGTACATATGGATCATTATCCGAATGAAAAATATAAAAATCTCTTGAGTTTTGTTTTATTTTCTCCCAGTCAAATTTTTTTGTTACAAAAGTTTTATTAATTTCATCAAATTCTGGATTATTTAATAAACCAATAAACCCCGAGACCAAATAAGTTGCTTTGATAGGTGAATTTAAACTTTCAAGTAATGTTAAAATAAAAGCAACGCCAAGGCTATGCCCTATTAAGATAGTTTGTGGTCCAATCTTATCATAAAACGATTCAAAAACTTTTTGCCATGATTCCAAACTCTGATTTTCCGGAGATGGGAATTTGGGAATTATAACTTCATAACCTATTTTTTTTAATTCAGAACTCAACCAAGGAAACCAATTTTCATCGGGGTTGCCATATGAACCGTGAATAATAATAGCTGATTTCATAAATTTTCTTTAAATTCGTTAAGCATCTGTCTATTTAATATATTTATTCCTTGCTTCAACATAACTGCAATAATCACAATCGTTATTAGCTTTAGGGATTTTACTACTATTTAAGCAATTATGAATATCTTTAATGGTCTTTTCCACCCATTTATCGCTCCCCTCGTATGGGATCAAGTTAACTCTAAATTCCAATTTTTGATCAAAAGCTTTGGCATCTGCAATACCATTACAGTAAACAAAATAACCTGTATCTGAAACCTTATAATCGTTTTGTCTTAATAACCACTGATAAACTTCCATTTGACGTTTATAGCCCTCATGCCATTCTTCATTTAATTCTGTAATTTCATCAGCTTTGGCAGTAGCTTTATAATCAACCACTATAAATTCACCTTTGGAATTTTGCCATAAATCGTCAATTGCACCAAAAATTAATAAATTAGTGGGCTTATGCAAATATTGCACACCAGTAAAATTGTGACGCCATTTATCAAGATCTTCATGCGGTATAGGCCGGGCATCAATACCGTATTTTTCAATTAAAGGGTGCTGAGTACCATTGGCGCGGTGAAAATCAAATTCTTGCTTTAGTAAAGTATCAACTGCGGAATTTAAAGCAAAAGGATAACCCGGTGGCCGACCTACTCCTAAACGCCTATCCAAATAAAAACACCGCGGACATTCTAAAAATAAATCGATTTTAGACCGCGACAGCTTAAAAGGCTCTTTGGATTTGGGCTCATAAAGACCTTTAATGCGTTGTGAGTTGTAATATTGGGACATAACTATTTATAAATATCTATTAATTTCTTTAATATTTCTGCTCTTATGGGTAAATAATTTTTAACTATTTCTAACCCATTATATTTATCATAATAAATATATAATTTATTATTATTAATATAATTTTTAACCAAAGAATAATCTTTATATTGATTCATATTTTCTATAAAATTTATAAGTCTATTAATTGAAATATTTTGTTCATTAGTTGCCTTTTTAATTATTTTCTTCCTTAAATCATCATTTTCTAAAGTTAAAGTTATAAAAATTATATGCTTTTTAAGCATATAATCGCTCTCAGTATATTTCAAATAATGATTTGCTATTTTTTCAACATCATCTTTATCAGAAAATCTGTAAACAAGAAGACATGCCAGTGCTCTTGCATAATCAGACAATGGTTTTATTTTGTTTTTAAAAAATAAATTAATTGCTAATTCTTTAACTTTATAATTTAATTCAATATCAAAATCATCCAAAGTAAAATATAGTAATGATTCTAATATATTAGATTCTAACGCTGGATATAAATTATCTTCCGAATATAAATAATTTATTAAATCAATAATACAAATTTTTAATTTGTCTATATTAAACTCTTTATTACTAATTAAATACTTTGCTAATTTATTTTTAGAAAATAAAGTTGGAATATTAATTAAATCATTAGCAATATTACTAAGAAAATAATCTGATTCAATATAACTAAATAGTGAGTAAAAACGCCTTAAGACTTTTACCCAGTTTTTCAATTTGTGTTTGTTCAAATTAATACATTCTTTATAAAATTCAATTAACTGGTTTTCTTCATTATCAGGTTGCTGTTTCTTTAATATCTTATCGAGAATATTTTCTTCAATTTTTGTTAATACTTCATTTTCTTCAAAGAATAATTCTCTTTTAGCTTCGTCTTTTCTTAAAATTGATGTTTTTTCTATGCTTGATACTAGATTTAACCGTCTCAAAGACTCCGTTAAATATCTAAGTGCTTTTTTACCTGTTACTTCATCATTTAGAGCAATTGACATATCATCTACAAAACGAAAAAAATCAGCATCATTATTTCTACAAAACCTAGCCATCTCTACATCATGATTTCCTAAAAAATAATATGCTAAAACTCTAGAACAATCAATATCTTCCTGAGGCAACCCATTAAAAGTATTCACCTCATAACAAAATCTAAATCTGCAATTTTCTAGAAAATAAAATAGTAAATTTAATATTCCTTGTTTACCATCTATATCTGTTCTTATTAAATCTTTTAATAAAAGGATATTAATATTCTCAAAATAAGAAGCAATATCAGTAATAACTAAATATTGCTTGTAATTTAATATATTTTCTAAAGATTTTTGATGATCTTTCCAGTCATTAAACCATTTTTCATAATAATCATCACCCTCTTCATTTTTATTTGCAGTAATCATAATTCCTCCTCTAATGTTTCGGTTATTTCTAGTTTGTTTAAAAAGTTCCTTTTCAATTTGTTCGACACAAAACCTATAAACCAAAGCATCTTGTACATCGAAAATTACTGTAGGGCGATTAATACCCTTGCTTTTTGCGGAAAGGTGTAAATATGGTTTTGCGGGATGATAATTATATTTATTAATATTTAAAATTAATTCTTTAATATTATTTTCCAAATTAACTTCAAAATCCAAAAAGTCTAAAGGGTCTCGTACTATAAAACCAGAAAACGACTTAGTACCCCGCTTTAATCGTTTAAAAGTTTTCTTAACTGAATGTAAATTTAAATTTTCTATTGATTCACTTTGCATATTATTTATTTATTAAATTTTTACTTCTAGCCCATAATTTCATCTTTTTAAAATATTTTAATTTCTCATTATATTCAACTTTATTTTCCAAATGATCTAATATCCATTTTTCTTGATTATACCAATAGTTAAACCCCCACATTTTAATTTGCTCCCTATCATTAGTTTCAATTTGTCTTTTAATCTCTTGCTCCGTTATATCAGGGAGTTTATTTATTTCTTTTGCAGCATTAGTAGCAAATTCATCAGAATTACTAATTTCCTGCAATATATCTATTAAATATTTTGGAATAATTTTTTTTATTCTTTCAACTTGTGAAGGACGTAAAAATCCCCCTATCGGTCCATTCAAGCCATATTTATCATCTATAGGCGTATATTGCAAGGCTATAGGATATTTTAATATATGATATATAATTATAATTCTAATAGTTTCTTTGTATAATTCCACCCATTTCTGTAAAGATTCTTTTTTGAAAGTATTAACATTTGAAATGCCAAAACCCTTGCTAGAATATTTAATCCCCTTAGTATGCGAAAAATTACATAATTCTCTATATAAATGCTCTGTGGTGTTAAAAAAATTAGTTCGAAGATTAAAATAATTAATATGATCATCTTGCTCTAATACCTTAAGCACTCTTTTTTTAAAAGGAGTATTTTCATTAGATTTTAACCAATTTTGAATTTTTATATGACTTTTACCATCAATATCCCAATAAACTGAAAGTAAACCCAGTTCTAAAATGTTCCTTAATGAAACGACAGCTTGCTTATAAAACCCTAATTTACATAATTGAATAGAACTTTCAATTTCATATTCAGCCTCTATTAAAGGAAATATGTGACCAGACCAAAAATTTTCAATTGTCTCCGGTACAAGATCTAATAAAATACGGAATCCCCATAAATAATCGTGTATTTCTTTAGCAATAACTTGATTTTTGTTTAAAAATTTATTTGTGTCATCTAGCACCTTTAAATAATAATCTTCGCTGATAATTGTGTGCGGTAAAATGTTCTTGTTTTTAACCATAACAATTTAAAAATTACAAATTAATATCATATTTTTACATCCTCAACTATTTTAACCTCCTCCTCACTCAACACATATAACTTATACACCATCTTATCTATCTCATAATCTAGAGCCCTTATCTTATCCGCATTTTTCTCGCGGGATTGAGAGGTTTTATTTAATTTAATTAATTATCATTTGATAATTCGCCGTTCATCTTTAATAAAATTTCTTTTAAATTAGATTTAATAATTTTATAAGTATCTATATCCAAATCGCCACTTTCTAAATATCTAAAATCATTATGAGCAATAAATTTATTTCTAAAATAATAATTTAATAATTTAGAATTTAATACACCTAAAATAAAAAATACATTTAATTTTTCCTTTGGAATAGCAAGATAGACTGATTGCTCTGCAAAAATACCTTCTTTATCTAAAGTAGCACATATGCTATCCCCCGTCTTTCTAATTAATAATTTAGGGCTAGCTTTATGTTTATTAGAATTCTTCGTCCCCCCAAAAATATCTACTTTATTTAAATCAAAATATCTTTTATCAAAATCAGTATATCGGTTAAAATCTCTTCCCGTAATAATTGGTTCAGCATCAGCGAATTTTTCACTTTTAAATTTTTCTTTTTCTATTTCACCTAAAAAATTGAAAACAGGTTTTATATCTGGAGATATTATGATTTTCTTTCCATCAAATAATAAATGAGTGTTCTTATGTTGTTCATGTTCCTGATTCATATTATTTCACAAAAATCATTTTTTTTAACGCACCTAACAACTTTAATGTTTTATCCTCTTTTTCAATACTTCGGACGAGACTTAGAAAATATTCTCTTTCTTTATCTGACAAAGTTTTTTCGGAAAATTTATCGAGTAATTCTTGAATATATTGTTTATTCTTTTTATTGAAAGCCCTAACCCTAAAATAATTATTTATAAAATACGCCACATGATCAGCAAAAATTATGCCTGGTGTTTCGTTTCCCGAATCTATTGAGAAACATCTTTCTATTAAAAATAAACCTCTATTATCACAAATATCCTCAACAAGATTAGTTACATCTTTTATATTAATGGAATCATTTTTATCTAGAAAAATTACTATATTATTATTACCATTTTTATTTCCACTTTTCTTACCTTTAGGGATTTTATTTAAAATTTTAGCTAATAACTTGCCATACATTTTTTGTTCAGAAGTTCCTTTTCTGAAAATATCAAAAATGTAATAAACTTTAGCAGCAGCATATTTACCACTGCCAGTCTTTGATAATTCAAATAATTTTTCAACGAAAATTAAACGATCTTCAATAGATATTTTTTTATCACCTTTTGATGAAGAAAAACTATAACGCCCTTTTATTTCTATAGCATGATTCCATCCTAGGCTTTTTAACTTCGCGTAAAATCCTTTTTTGAATTTACCATAAGAAGAATTACTTATATATATAGCAACCAACCCGTAAATTTCATAATCCTTTTTACCTTCTTTAATTTCATCTACAAATAATAAATACATAATCTCTGCTACACAAATAACCTTTACATCAATCCCTTTTTTCCATTGCTCGGCAAGGTCAATTTGTTGTTGTTTTAAATTAATTAAATTATTGTTTTAATTTAAAATTTTTATTATTATAATTTACCTTCCGTCAAAATTAATTCTTCAATATACATATCACTATTAGATGCAT
>WJKP01000015.1 GCA_014729025.1 Candidatus Buchananbacteria bacterium | reverse complement strand
GCGTCATGAATCATAAATCATGGAGCATGGATAAAAAGGCAAAAATAAAAAAATCCCGTTTTCCGGGGACATTTTAACTATCCACATTGACAAATTATTATTTGTATATTATAATACAGGTAGAATCACGACGAATTAGGTTCTCTAAGGGTTTTGTCCCGACGAGAGCCTTTTTCATTTACTTTTATTTTTATATTCTAATTTCCTTCTTAAATTATTTACAAAATCCAGTATATTGTTTTCCGGCGTACTAAGTCTATCTAGCAGACTTGAATAACTGGCTTGATTTGGAACCAAAACTTTTTTCAATTTGTTTTGCTTTAAAAAATACTGAACTAAACAGTAAAAATCACCATCGCCTGAAACAATAACCGCTTTATCATAATTTGCATACTCAACCATTGCATGTAAGACCAATTCCGCATCAACATTACCCTTGATGCGGCCATCTTTCAGCTCAAGTGTTGGTTTAAAGACACAAACATAAACCATATTGCTGAAGATTCGTGTACAATACATGATTTTCCGGTTTAAAACCAATAAATAAAAACGCTTTACTGACATGATACTTATCTCTTAGATAAATTCTAAATCTTTTATAATCTAACTGCCAGCCATCATACACTTTTTTATTATTTTTATAAATATTTTTTGATAAGCTTTGATATAAATTATTACTGTCAATAAAAGCAAAATTATTTTTTCTTTTGAACATAATTTTTATTTCTCACCTCCATCATACCATTTTCCTAAACAAAAATCAATCTATGTCATGTAACTTGTTAACATGTATCTTGTAATAAAAAACGCCCGCTAAGGGCGAATCGTTCAGGACTTTTAAAAAGATTTCTCGATTCCGCCCTGCCTTTGGCTGACTTCAGTCAAAATGACATAGAGGACCATTTTCCATTACTAATTTCCATTTTCTAAACAACTATTTTCCATCCACTATCTTTTGAACTCTCCCCACCTGACCGTCTTCAAGCCTCACCTTAATTCCGCGCGGATGAAAAGCGGAGTTGGTTAGGATGTCTTTAACCACTCCTTTGGTGAGTTTTCCGGTTGGCTGATCTTTTTTTAAGACGATCATCACTTCCATTCCCGGAGCAATGTCGTCGCGATTTTCAATTGGCATATTTTTTTATAATTATTATTTACAATAAAAAGGGATAAATTTACGCGTCAATAAACGCGTGTTTTTGTTTTTTTATTTAAATTCATAGTGTAATTGCAAAAATTCATTATTTTATTTTTAATTGAGGCTCCCAGATTAAGTCTGAAATGACAAGCGTGAGTGATTAATATAAATCTCAAAAAAGATACCTATTAACATTAAATATCCTATTCCCAGCGGGTGATTTAAATATGGACTGAACATGTGCGTGCCCAAAAGCGATAAAAATCCCATTAACAATCCGAAAATCAAGGCTTTGTTAAATCTTTTTTCAACTTGTTTGATAGCGCTCCATCCCAATTTCCAAATTTTATAAAGTAAAAACAAATAAATAATTAAGCCGGCCAGGCCGAATTTTAATATTTGATCCAAATATCCCCATTCAAAAGCAAAAGTCGTATATTCACCGCTCGGGCTGTCTTCAAGCACTCTGGGATCCTGAGAAATATAAGTTACGGTTTGCCCGAATCCAGAACCTATCACCGGATGCTTGGCAATGGCTCTGCCCAGCTCTGGCAACTGGCTCCATCGGCTGGAAACCGCAGCTTCATCAGTAAATTGGAATCGCGAACTCAAAGCATTCAGCTCCACTTTTACTTCGGGCCAGGGAAATTTTACTATGCCGGCCAGTAAAATAAGGCTGAGCCCAAAAACCAAAACACTGGTTCCGATTATTTGCAATAAACGCTTGATTTTATATTTAAATTTGATGAGCAAAATCAAAATCATAATGATAAAAGCGATTACTCCAGTCAGCCAAAAGCTTCTAGAAAGGCTGATTTCGAGCGTAATGCAGGATAAGATCAATATTGAGTATAAACCGATTAGATTATTTTTTAATCTGTATTTTTTACCAAAAAATATTAAACTGAAAACAATAAAAAAACCGATTAAAGCAAAAATTTGCGACTGAGAGAAAATTCGGTAAAAATTCCCTTCCAGCAAGGTTATTTCTCCAAATCCCGTGTCTCTCACCCATTTGTAAACCGGTCTGGTGTAATTTAAATGATGCGAAAAAACAAATAATAAAAAAACGGATTTTAAGCAAATATGAGTAATTGCAGCTAAGAAAACTTTAAATATTTCCAAAATTTGTTTTTTATTTTTGATTAATTGGTATAAAATCGGAGTTAAAGCAAAATATAAATAAGCATTGGTGTCAAAGAAAATATTGGTCAATCCGTTTTTTCTGATAAAAGCCCAAACTATTGCCCAAATTAAAACAACTGCCAGCAATAAATAATAATTTCGCAGTTTGGAATGCCAAAATCTAAAATTTGACTTGCGCTTAATAAAATCCGTAATGATTTTAACCAATCCGATTATAAATATTGTTAAAAACAATGCCAGCCGGATTGAAATTGATTTTTCATCAGTGACCGGAATGGAAAATAAATAGCCTTTTGATCCGATAATTAATTCTGAAATTAAGATAAAAAGACTGAACTCATATTTTATACAGGCTAATATTGCGGTTAAAACAATGATTATTATAAAAGTGATTGTGTTAAATAATTGAAAATAAAAAGCGCAAAATGATAAAATTTCCACGAAAATGAATAGTAATAATGCTGTGAAATAGGTTTT
>WJKP01000014.1 GCA_014729025.1 Candidatus Buchananbacteria bacterium | reverse complement strand
TTCATTTTGCCTGGCAACGTTCATTCCATGACCGGGTTATCCGTAATGAAAAAGAATTTCCGCCGAAGGCGGATCCGCCTCTGGTGGAGAATAACAAACGTAATTATATTATTGGCAATCCCGCCAAATGGCAAGAAGACCATAACAATCCCATTAATATTAAATAAAAAAATCCCGCAGGAAACTTGCGAGATTTTTATATTATTTCAAGTATTTTATATTTTATAATTTTATCATCTATTTTCACCTCAACCTCATCACCGGTACGATGGCCTAATAAAGCCGAACCTATCGGTGAAAGATGTGAGATAATACCTTTTTGCGGATCAGTTTCTTGTGAACCCAAAATCGTGTAAGTATATTGTTTATCATTTGTCTTGACCTTTACCTTACAGCCAAGACAAACAGTCTCATGATTATTGTCAGATTTAATAATAACGGCTTTGTTTAAATTATTTTGCAAAACCAAAATACGGTTATTTAAACCGCGCAATTTGCCTTTAGCCACTTGATAAGCGGCATTTTCTGAAAAATCACCCAGCTTGGCATGTTCTTCCACTTCTTTGATTAATTTAGGCCTGATTATTTTGATCATTTTTTCCAAATCAGCTTTCATTTGATCAGCTTGCTTTTGGCTAATATACGGATCAAAATTTTGCTGAGGATTTGAATCATATCTTCTTTTGGGTACTCGCATAAAATTGATAATTACTAAGAAAGTATATCATCTTTCAGATAGTTTTTAAAATATGAGGCTTATTTGTTATAATAATAAAAATAAGATATAAAAAATTAAAACAATTTAAAATTTAACATGTCTCAATATCCGCAGGTAAAATTTATTATTGATTATAAAAAAGACATAAAAAATGCTTTGAACTTTTTAAGTTGGCATAAAAATGATCCTTATTATCTTGAAAAATTTTTTCCTAAGCATTTGCATTATATTTTAGATAAAAAGTTCACCCAAAAGGAAAAGGCCAAAATTCTCAGAGCTTATACCCAGAAATATTTTACTGATAATAAAAAAGAATTCACAGCCAATCTTAAGAAGATCAAAAAATCATGGCAAAAAATCGCTCCGCGTTATTTTAAATTAATGGATAAAATTTTCAAAGACCATAAATGGCCTCAAGGCGATTACAGTGCTGTTGCTTCTATTTACAATATGTTTCCGCGTCATATCGAAGAAAAAATCTTTTTTTTCCCAATAGACCGTCCGCACCCCGAATTTGTTAATAAAGTAATTGCCCACGAGATGACTCATTTTATTTATTTTGATTATTTGAAAAAACATTATAATTTAACCGAAGATTCAAAAATAAAAAACAAACCTGATAATTATGTTTGGCTGGTTTCAGAAATATTTAATCATATAATTGAGAACTGGCAACCATATAATAAAATATTGAAAAACGAAAAAAAACGCCAACCATATTTTGGTAATAAAAAGCTAATCAAAAAAATGCAGCATAACTGGCAAAAAAAGCAAGACATCGATTGGTTGCTGGACAAGTGGTTGAAATAAAAAATGACACAAGATAAAAATAATCTCATTAAAATTTTTTTATGCCTGACCCAGAAACAATTTTAGAACTAATGGATAATTATAACTTGGATCGCTATACAGCTGAAGAAGTAGCTGATTTAATGTATGAACATGATATTGATGATCTTGACGAAGCAGTTGAGATGTATGAAACTAGATAAGTTGTTAGGCATTGGGCGTTAGTAATTAGACCTTGGTTGTTGGAAATTTTATTTAAAATAAAAAAGCGCCACCTTATAAGAAGGGACGCTTTGGGTTTGAGGTTTGGGCTTAATTAGTTTAGAGTCTTAGCAACCCGTTCAAAGTTATATTGTATTTTTCTGAGGTCGCGTGGTTTAAGTGGTTGACTGGCTTTGGTTTTGACCTCTTTCAGAAGTTCTATGTCTTTAGGGCCCAGTTTGAGCTTTAAACTGGGATCATTGAGCATGGCTCCAGCTTGCTGAGCGAGTCTGGCCCGAAGCTGATTAATCCGGTCGTTTTCAATAATAGCCTTATCTATCAATTCAGCAAATTTCCTGCCGGCGTGTTCTACTTGGCTAAAAAGCTCCAAGTCAAAGGGTCCGTTTAAGGTGCCTCTGTCCTGCCACGCTTGTAGGTCGTCCCTGACCTTACGGATATCTTGCCGTGACTCTTGGCTGAGCTGAATATTATCCAGGATAGGCTGAATATCAATTGCCAGAGTTTCAGGTACGATTTCTTGAAGAAAAACTTTCCAAGCATGCAGTTCAGCCAGGTCTTGCCAATAAACTTCAGCTTGCTTAAAGGTTTGTTGTTTTAGACGTTGCCGGTCTTTTCGTAATTTAGCGGAGATTTTTTTATCTCTCTGTATATTTCGTTCGTTCTGTTCAAAATGTGGCTTCGATTTCTCATAGATTTCCAAACCACTCATACTGATAGCAGCGAAAAATAATTCGCCCAAAACCGGTTCATGCCCAATTATCTGGGGGAAAAGGCGCAATACCTTGTAATGTAGGTAGATTCTGCTTATCTGTCGCCACGCCCAGTAGGCGAATATGATAGTCCCAATACCCGCCACTAAGTTCATGATTATCCTGAGATTAGAAACTGGCACGCCGTTCCGATGGGGTAAGACCCAAAGGTTTAGGAAATGCAATCCAATTTGAAAGATTAATAACCAAATCGCCCATGTGTTTCTAAACATTGTTTCCTCCTTTTTTAAGGTTCTTTGTTTAAGATTGAATAGTCTAATTTAACATCATCTTTATGTTTTGTCAAGCTTTAACTTTGACTAAAATTAAAGTTAAAATTAAGGCAGGCAATAGGTATTAGGAATTAGGCAGTAGTACAAAGAATATTTATTGAAAATAATAATTATTAATTACAAATTTATGAAAAAAATAATTTTATGTTTTATTATTTTATCATCTATTTTTACCTCTTGGTACTTGCATAAAATTGATAATTACTAAGAAAGTATATCATCTTTCAGATGGTTTTTAAAATATGATGTTTGTTTTGTTATAATAAAAATAAAATATGAAAAATAGTTCTTATGAGCTATTTTATTTTTGGGCTTGACAAATTAATTTATTATATGTAACCTTAATAAGGGGCATTTTTTAGCTTTATTTTTTAAGAAGGAGGTTATATATAGATGGAAAAAGTGAAATAGTTAAATTTTTTAAATCATCTGAGGAGGTAATTAAGATGGGATGGAAAAGTTGTTCTTCCTGTGGTGGTTCTGGCAAGAAACAGGTTATCAGTCGTGGTGACAGTAATAGCTGTACCACTACAACTTGTTCAGCCTGTGGTGGTAGCGGCCGTATAAAAACAATACTTGGATGCACTGGCGATAAAAAAAAGTATTCGCGTAGATGACAGCAAGTAAAAGCCGCCTGATTTTTTATCAGGCGGCTTAAAATTTAAATTTTATCTTTGCTTGAATTTTTTTCACCTTTGACTTAGCGCCTTTACCCATGATTTCCTCCTTTTTTAAAAAGATCATTTTTACAAAATTATCGTATATATTAATTTAACCTTATTTTTATAAATTGTCAAGCTTTGACTTTGGCTAAAATTAAAACAGCAATTGTTTTTTTAAAATTTTATTTGAAATAATTTTGCCAATAAAAAAAGAGGGGATTAAAGGTTCCCCTCGTCGGACCTGTTTAATGCATGGCAATCAAGACTTTATCGCCTTTGCCGTCAGCATAAAAGACTTTTTTGAAAGAGTGAACTACTGCGTGGAAAACTACTAAGTAGCTCCACACAGCCATAGGACCAGTCAGAACGATTTCTTCCCGATCCTCTGTTGCGTCCACTATTTCCTTAATGTTGCGGCCAACAATGTTGACCGCTTCCTCAACCGGAGTAGTCAGGGTCATGCGCCCTGCTACTTCAGTTACCTCGCAGCCTTTGTACAGCTGCTGATTTTCCAATCCGAGATGAAGTTCCATTTTTCCTCCTTTTTTTGGGACAATCCCTTTTTAATCAGGGTAAAGGAGGATGAATTATTATATCATAGCACATATTTTAATTTTTGTCAATATCTTTGACTTTACTTATAATTAAAGTTAAAATTAAGGCAGGCAATAGGTATTAGGAATTAGGCAGTAGTACAAAGAATATTTATTGAAAATAATAATTATTAATTACAAATTTATGAAAAAAATAATTTTATGTTTTATTATTTTTGTTTTAATGTTTGGTATAGTTTTACCCAGCCAAGCTACTGTTTATGGCAGTGATATTTTTCAAAGCGGTTCGGTTTATCTAAATTATTTTAGCGGCTATACTTCAACCGAAGCTTTTGCCAGGCTTAATAATAATGTCGCAGTGCTTGACTATGCTAGAGAAAAACTAGTCAAAACCGACCAATTAACTGATAAAAAGATTTTAATTGATTCAACGATTGCTTATGGCAATGACATTAATATTATAAATTTAAGATTAAAAGATAATTGTATCTTGTCTAATGGTGATGAAGGCGGCGAACCAGTCAATATTGGCAGTTGTTATAAAATCGATACTTTTTCCCAGGATTTGACTGATTTATTAGCCATGGTTTTGGCTTTGCAAGAACTTGATACTAATCAAACCGAACTAACAGTTGACCGTAACGAGATTTTAACTAAATACCAGCCTGAAATAGAGCAATTTCTACAGTATCAAGGATATTTTAATCCGGTCTGGTCAGCTGACAGTAATTACGTGGCAGTTATAAAATTTAAAAACCAGCAACCGCAGGTTGAATTACATGATTTGCAAAATAACAAAGTCAGACAATTGGAAAACGTGGCTGGTTATTTGATTACTGAACCGATTTGGTCACCGCAAAACAATTATTTGATTTACGCTTCTTTACAAGAAATCAAAATTTATAATACTCAAAAATCAATTACCAAGACAATTGATTTGGATGATTATTTTTCCCAAAACCGTAATGAATTACTGCTAACTTTTGACCGTTTAAGTTTGGATTATTTAAAATTTTCAGCTGATCAGGATCTTTATGTGAATTACCCGGTTTATCAGTATGATTTATTGTCTGATCAGATCGAACAATTAGGTGAAAGTGAACAAAAACCTTGTTGTGATTTTAGTCGGTATCTTTACAGTGATAATGATTATATTGAACAAGTCGGCGTGCTGAGTCCGGACGGAGAAAAAGTCGCCCAAATTTATGAACAAGACGGTTTTCGAAAAGTAGCCATTAAAGATTTTAGTTTTAAAGATAAAAAGACTGATTTTGTAAAAGAAACCGGTCAGCTGACAGGTTCTATGTTTTATCTGGTTTTGCTTGGCGTTTTTGTGATTTTGCTGTTACTTTTAATTTTAATTTTTAAATTATTGAAAAAATAATTAATGTTTTATAAATACATTATTTTAGGTTTATTTACCAAAACAATTGCCAGTTTTGATGATTTTTTGACCAGAATCCCTTTGATTGCCAGTTTAACCCGCACCCGTAAAGACAAGATCGCCTTTTCTATTGGTAATTTTTTAGCGGTTTTACTGGTGATTGTAATCAGTATAATTTTTGCTTGGGTTTTAAGCTCTTTTGCTTATACCAAAATAATCAGTGCCGGGTTGATTTTTATTTTAGCTGGTTTGGTTTACTTTGATGTTTTTAAAGCTAAAAAAAGCAGTAAAATTGAAAAAAAAGTCATAAAAAAAGTTTCTTTACAAAAATTTTTCCAAACAATTTTGGCTGGCTTTATTGTGGCTTTTGTGACTTTGATTGATGACAGCATTGTATTTGCCGGGCTATTTGTTAATCTTAATTTTTATTTAAAACTGGCAGTGGCCAGTGGTATTATCATAGCCACTATATTGCAGATTATTTTGGTGATTTATTTTTCAGAGAAACTTTACAAATTAAAATACAAAAAAGAAATCGCAATTTTGGGCTTGTTAATATTGGGTATTTTAATTTTATTTAATATAATTTAAAGAAATATTTTATGCAATTTAAAGCTATTATTTTTGATCGGGACGGCGTGATTATTGATACTGAACCAATTAACCTTGATTCAGCTATTAAAGCTTTTAGCCAGCAAGGTATTGAGCTGACTGAAAAGGAAAAAGATCTGATTATTGGCACTCATCCGGTAGATTATCAGGAATATTTTAAACAAAAATATCCTGATTTTGATTTTGCCCAATACCGGCAAATCAAACGTGAATTATATTTACAAGGTATTGAAACAGCACCTTTATTTAATGAGATTATTGATTTGATTAAAAAACTATCTCAGCAAAATATTACTTTAGGCTTAGTGACTTCGTCAGCCAGACCCAGCACTGATAAAATTATCCAAAGAGCCGGTTTGCAAAATGTTTTTCAGGCGATTGTTAGTTTTGAAGATTGTGAGCAAAGAAAACCAGCGCCTGATTGTTATTTAAAAGCAGCTGCCAAATTAAACCTTGAACCTAAAGATTGTTTAGTAATTGAAGATACCAGCATCGGTTTACAGGCAGCCAAAAAAGCCGGTATGACTTGTTATGTTATACCAACCAAGACAACTCAAGACCAGGATTTTTCACAGGCTGATAGGATCCTACAATCAGGTAAAGAGCTGAAAAATTTAATTTAAAAATAAAAAAAATGAATATTGCCAATAATCCGATTAATTGGCGATTTGATTATAATAATTTAAATAAAAATCATGTCCAATAAAACTAATTTACAAAAAGCAACTTTTGGCGCTGGTTGTTTTTGGCACGTACAGCAGGCTTTTGATCAGTTTAAAGGCGTTAAAGCAACAACCGTCGGATTTATGGGCGGACACGTTAAAGATCCCAGCTATAAACAAGTCTCAACCGGCCAGACCGGTCATGCAGAAGTTTGCCAGGTAATTTATGATCCCAATAAAATATCGTACGAACAATTATTGGAAAAATTTTGGGAAATTCATGATCCAACCCAATTAAACCAACAAGGTCTTGATATTGGCAGCCAGTACCGTTCAGTTATTTTTTATCATAATCAAAAACAAAAAATGTTGGCCAAACAATCAAAAAAAAATTTAGCTCAATCCGACCAATATAAAAAAGAGATTGTTACTGAAATCAAACCAGTAGCTGAGTTTTATCCGGCTGAAGAATATCATCAGGATTATTATAAAAAACATAAATTAAAAGCCAAACTTTGCGGCTTTTAACCATTAAATATGAAACAAATCAAAAAAAATAAACAAGATTGGCAAGAACAATTAAGTTCTGAACAATACCATATTTTGCGCGAAAAAGGCACTGAACCGGCTTTTTCCGGTAAATTACTGCGCAATAAAGCAACTGGTATTTATAGTTGTGCGGCTTGCAATAACCCTTTATTTTCTTCAGAAACAAAATTTGATTCAGGTACTGGCTGGCCCAGTTTTTATGATGTGATACAACAAGGCAATGTTAAATTGCAACCTGATAAAAGTCATGGCATGGACAGGGTAGAAGTTGTTTGCGCGCAATGTGGTAGCCATTTGGGCCATTTATTTAAAGACGGCCCTCAGCCAACCAATAAACGTTATTGTATTAATTCTTTAGCCTTAAAATTTGATAAAAATAAAGATTAATATCTATTTTACTGTTTTTTTGCTATAATATTAATATAATTAATTAACCCGTAAACTTATGCAAAAGCTTAATGCTTTAGATGTGATCGCCTTAATTTTAGTGATTGTTGGCGGTCTTAATTGGGGATTAGTTGGTTTGTTTAATTTTGATTTGGTGGCAACTCTTTTTGGTGACATGTCAGCTATCTCCCGAGTAGTGTATGCCTTGGTTGGTTTAGCTGCTTTGTACACAATTTATTTGGCAACAGTTGCAGTCAAAAGAAAATAGAAGCTAAAACAAAAACTCCTGTTTTTTTAAAAAAAGCAGGAGTTTTTTTATTGAAAAATTATTAAGCGTATTTACTGGCAACAAAATCAATAATAATGCCATAGACAATACCAGCTAAAAAGCCAACAGGATCTTTTAATTCAGTACTTAAAAATAAAGCTAAACTAACCATTAAACCCAGGACAAGACCGCGTAATAAAGGATTAGCTTTACTTTTACTTAATTGCCAGGCACCGGCCAAACCAATTACCAAACCCATTAATAAACGATTATACCAAGTAGCCAGCAAAAACAATTCATTACCAGCAAATCCTAGCCTGACACCAACACCGATAATACATAAAATACCCAGTCCCGTACCGGTCAGTAAAGCGATACTAAGTCGTTTTTGTGTTTTCATGAGTTTAAGTTAAATAGTTATTATATGTTATAATTTAATTATAACATTATTATGAAAAAAATCTTGATAATTTTAGGTCATCCGGATAAAAACAGTTTTAACGGAGCGATTGCCCGTCATTATAAAAAAGCTGCTAAAAAATCAGGTTATAATGTCGAATTAGTTTATTTGGGAGAATTAAAATTTGATCCCATTTTATATAAAGGTTATAAAAAAATCCAAAAACTAGAACCTGATTTGGTTAAAATGCAGCAAAAAATAGACTGGGCCGATCATTTGGTGTTCATTTTTCCGACCTGGTGGTATTCATATCCGGCGCTTTTAAAAGGTTTTATTGACAGGACAATTTTACCTGGTTTTGCTTTTAAGTATAAAGAAAATTCATTATTACCTTTACCTAAACGTTATTTAAAAGGTAAAACAGCCAGATTAATAACTACTGTAGACGGTTTGGTTTTATTTTATAAATTATTCGGTCATTCCGGTTTAAAATCATTAAAATACGGAGTCTTATTTTTTATTGGTGTCTGGCCGGTTAAAACTTTAATTTTGGGACCAATAAAAAATTCAACCAAAAATAAAAGGCAAAAATGGTTAAATAAAATAAATAAATTAGCAAAACAAGCATTATAAATTTATAAATAATTAAAAATTATGACGCAAACAAGTATTTTTTTAGTCGGGTTTTTATTATTTTTGATAGTTGCTTTATTCTTTCCCTTGTTAAGGAAAAAAAATGATTTTGTGGCTATCAACCGATTAGTTTTTTTTACTACTACTGTTTCTTACGCGGTATTAATAACTGGTGTTGGTGTTTTTGCCTCACCTTTAGGTGACCCGATTTATCCGACTCGTTGGTTATTTTATATTTTAAGCTGTGGTTTATTAATGTATGAAATTGCCAGGATTTTAAATAAGACCAAGATTGAAACTGTAGAAATGATAGTTTTGAATTCAATCGTCATGTTAACCGGATTTTTAGCCAGTATAATTTTGGCTCCTTATAAATGGATTTTTTTCATTCTCAGTAGTTTGGCTTTTATTATTATTTTAAAAATTATCCATAAAAATTCAGCTAAGGACAATAAATTCATTAAACAAATTCGCTGGTACGTGACAATAACCTGGAGTTTTTTTCCTATAATTTGGTTATTGGCGCCGACTGGGTTTGAAATTTTAACTCCAGCTATCACAGCTTTAATGTATTTATTGCTTGATTTTATTACTAAAATAATTTTTGGTTATTATACTGTTACTAGCCAGGCCAAATAATAATTCTTTTTATGAAACAAAAAATCGTTGTTAATGATAAAATGCAAAAAAACTATATTTATTATTTGACCGAACCGACTGGTGAAAATTTTGCTCAGGAATTTAAACCAGAATTAACTCCCAAGCAAATGTTAGAATTAGGCGTGTTTGGCGGTAAATACATGACTGATTGCCAGTCAGAATTTCCTAAAGACTGGTTTAAAAACGCTAAATTAGATTCGGAAAAACATGATCCTGATAAAAATTTTTTCGGGGTTAATGCTTCGCAGCCATTATCAGTTTGGCGTAAAAAAGGCTGGATTTATCATGAAGACCCGCGTGGCTGGTTTCAATGGTATTGCCGGTATTATCTAGGTAGACGTTGTCCTGACGATGAGCGACAAATTAAACGTTGGAAATCATTTAAACGCCATATCGCTCAAATTAAAAAAAATTGTGCTAAAAAAGACTGGGATTGCCGTAAAAAACAAAGACAAGCAGTTTTACATTGGGCTTATGATTCTAGAAAACTATAAATATTAAAATATAATTAATAATTAGCTTTTTCCGCTTCTGCATAAAACTTTGGCGGATTAGGAAAAATATTATGACTAAAAATTATTTGTATACGGTTTTAATTGTTTTGGCAATTTTTATTACAGTTATTTTTATTGGTTATCTTTATTCAAATTTAAACCAACAAGTTAATAATTTAAATCAAGCCAATAATAATTTGAATAATAATAACAATCTTAATCAACCGAGTCAGCCGTCACAGGCGACTGGTCGACTTTTAGAATTTGAACAAGCAGTTAACCAGGATAATAAAACCAAAATCCGAGAACTTTTAGCTGATCAAGTAGATTTAATTGTTTATGCTACTGAATGCTGCGGTTTGGTTGATAAAGATGTGGCTATTGATAATTTTGATTATATTGATCAGGCCGGTCAATTTGATTTTTCAGCTGAGCAGGAAATTGTCAAGCAAATTAAAAACCAAAACCCGGGTTTGCAAGCTTATTTTATGGGAGTTGCAGTAGATGAAGGCAATGTTTTAGGCTATCAAACCAATGAAGATTCAGAGGTTGATAAAGTGTATTTGGCAGTTGATTATAATTTATTAGTTGACGCTGAAGAATCAGAGACAACTGATGAAGAAGAGTTGATTTGTCAGGATATGTGCGGTGACGGTATCTGCCAGTCTATTGTTTGTCTGGGAAGTGGCTGTCCTTGCGCAGAAACAGCTGAAAATTGTCCACAGGATTGTGTTAATAATTAAACAAAAAATATGTCAAAAATAAATTGGATAAAACTAATTATCTCGCTGATTATTTGTCAGGCAGCCGGAGGAATTGGTTCAATTTTTACGGCTCAATCAGTTAGTACCTGGTATTTAACACTGGAAAAACCCGGATTTAATCCGCCGGGCTGGGTATTTGGCCCGGTTTGGACAACTTTATTTTTGTTGATGGGTATTGCTTTATATTTAGTTTGGAGCAAGAAGGGAAAACAAGAGGTAAAAACTAAAGCTTTTATTTTTTTTGGTATTCAATGGATTTTAAATATTGCTTGGTCGTTTTTATTTTTTTATTTACAAAATCCATTAGCTGGTTTTATGGAAATTTTAATTTTATGGTTTTTTATATTATTAACCATAATTTATTTTTATAAAATAGCTAAGCCAGCCGCTTATTTATTGATCCCGTATTTGGCTTGGGTCAGTTTTGCCGCGGTTTTAAATTATTATCTTTATTTATTAAATTAAACTTATGGCAAAAGAAACAAATTTTTGGCGAAAATTTTTTATGGTAATTGGTATCATCGCTGTAATTTTTATTATTATAGTGATTGGTGTCGTGATTGCTTTAATTATTATTAAACCTTACGGGGTTGATGTGACTAAATTTCCAGATGCTTATTCAAAAATACAATCAGGTGAACCAAGCAGTTATGATCATCCTTTACTTTCCAATGAACAAGAGATTTTGTTGGAAACATCCGGGGTTGACGTGCAAGGATTGCCAACTGAAATTACACCGGAACAAGAACAATGCGCTGTAGAAGCTTTAGGCGCCGAACGAGTTAATCAAATTAAACAAGGTGCCAGCCCCACTTTAGACGATTATTTAAAAGCGCAGCATTGTTTTTAATTAGTATTGTAATTTGTGCAGTTTTGCATAACTAAATAAAATAAATTTTGAGCAAGTTATCCACAGATTTATTATTATATAATTTATAATAATTTTTACGACACTTTTAAAAACCCTATTTTTAGGTCTTAAAGTTAATTTCTAGTGAGTTTTCAGTAAGGCCTTGCCAGGCTATTGACAAAAGATTTATTCATACTAGATATAGTGTTATAATAATCACAGGAAATACTAAATATAGTGTTAATTTGAAAAAATAAAAAATAAATTAATTTTGTAAGATTTTTACTTCTTTAAAAAAGCTATGAAATGTCCTGTCTGTAATTATAAAGAGACCAAGGTAATTGACTCGCGTGTGGCTTCTGATGGTATTACTATTAGGCGCAGACGAGAATGTTTGAAATGCGGTTTTCGTTTTAGTACTTATGAGCAAGTGGAATTATTGGAATTAATGGTTATTAAGCGGAATGGCTATAAAGAAGGTTATTCTCGTGAGAAGCTAGAGAAGGGTTTGCGAAAAGCTTTTCAAAAACGGCCGATTAAAGACGAAGCTTTCCGAATTTTGGTTAATAAAATAGAAAGACAGATTCAAGCTACCAAAAAAATTGAGATTACCAGTCAAGAAGTAGGTGATATTATTATGAAAGAATTAAAAAAGAAAGATCCAGTCGCTTATATTCGTTTTGCTTCTGTTTATCATGCTTTTAAAGATTTGGCGACTTTTCAAAAAGAAATCAATGCCGTATTTAAAAAAAAGAAAAAAAAATAAGATTATAATTAATTATTAAATATTGAAACAATGGGCAAAATTTTCAAGATAAAAAAACGCGATGATCGAATTGTTGATTTTGATTTGCCTAAAATAGAAGAAGCTATTTATAAAGCAATGGAAGCCATTGGTGATCCGAGCAAGAAAAAAGCCCAAAAATTGGCGTTGGCAGTAGAAAAAGAGTTGAATAAAAGGTTTCATGAAAGAAGTATCCCGGCAGTTGAAGAAGTTCAGGATATTGTGGAGGCGACTTTGATTAAAAATAAACAAATTCAGACAGCTAAAGCTTATATTTTATACCGTGATCAACATGCCAGAATTAGAGACTTTAAATCATTAATTGATTCTGATGCTTTAATGGAAGGTTATTTGGTGCAAAGTGATTGGCGGGTTAAAGAAAATTCTAATATGGCTTTTTCTTTGCAAGGTTTGAATAATCATGTTGCTTCATCTGTTTCTGCCCATTATTGGTTACATAAAGTTTATCCTGAAGAAGTAAGGGATGCCCATGCTAATGCTGATTTACATATTCATGATTTACAAACTTTATCAGCTTATTGTTGCGGTTGGGATTTGCGCGATTTATTAATGAAAGGTTTTGGCGGAGTATCGGGTAAAGTCAGTTCCAAGCCACCTAAACATTTACGTACGGCCTTAGGTCAAATTGTTAATTATTTTTATACATTACAAGGTGAGACAGCTGGAGCCCAGGCTTTTTCCAGTTTTGATTCTTATTTAGCACCTTTTATTGCTTATGATAATCTTAAATACGCAGATGTTAAACAATGTATTCAGGAATTTTTATTTAATATGAATGTACCGACCAGAGTTGGTTTTCAAACGCCGTTTACTAATATTACAATGGATTTAAGCATGCCTAAAATGATGAAAGACGAGCCAGTAATTATTGGCGGTAAGTTTCAAGAAAAAACTTATAAAGAATTTCAAAAAGAAATGGATATTTTTAATATGGCTTTTACTGAAGTTATGACTGAAGGCGATGCGTTTGGAAGAGTTTTTACTTTTCCGATTCCAACTTATAATATTACTAAGGATTTTAAATGGGATACTGAAGTCGCTGATAAGATAATGGAGATGACATCAAAATATGGCATTCCTTATTTTTCCAATTTTGTTAATTCTGATATGAAACCAGAAGATGCCCGAAGTATGTGTTGTCGTTTAAGATTGGATAATCGCGAATTAAGAAAAAGAGGTGGCGGGCTTTTTGGGGCTAATCCATTGACTGGTTCAATTGGTGTAGTCACAATTAATTTACCCAGACTTGGTTATCAGGCTAAAGACAAAAAAGAATTTTTAGACTCTTTAGAGGTAATAATGAAAATTGCCCAAACCAGCCTTGATTTGAAAAGAAAAGTTGTTGAAAAATTTACTGAAGAAGGTCTTTATCCTTATTCAAAATATTATTTGGAAGACATTAAGAGTAAATTTGGTGAGTATTGGAAAAATCATTTTAATACCATTGGTATTGCCGGTATGAATGAAGCGGTTTTAAATTTAATCGGTGAAGATATTACTACTGCCGAAGGTAATAAAGCCGCCCAAGAAATTTTAGATTTTATGAGAGATAAATTAATGGATTATCAAAATGAGACCAATAATTTATATAATTTAGAAGCAACTCCGGGAGAAGGTACGACTTATCGTTTTGCCAAGGCTGATAAACAAAAATATCCCGATATTATAGTCGCTAATGAAAAAGCTTACCGGGAACAAGGCGCTGATCCTTATTACACTAATTCTTCACAATTACCAGTTAATTATACTGATGATATTTTTGAAGCTTTAGATTTGCAAGACGGCTTGCAAACACGTTATACTGGAGGTACGGTTATGCATGGTTTTATTGGTGAAAAAATGCCCAGTATAGAAGCAACCAAAAAATTAATCAAGAAAATCGCTGAAAATTATCACTTACCCTATTTTACAATTACGCCGACGTTTTCAATTTGTCCGATCCATGGTTATATTGCTGGTGAGCATTTTTTCTGTCCAAAATGTGATCAGGAAATAGGTTATACAGAAAAAGCAGAAGCAGAGCAGTCAATTATTAATAATCAATAATTATTAAAATAAACTATCTGTTTTTTTACAAATAGATAGTTAAAGGAGCGTTATGAACACGAAAATGGTAAGACAACCTTGCGAGGTTTATTCTCGGGTAGTTGGTTATATCAGACCAGTCAACCAATGGAACAAAGGAAAACGCGCAGAATTTGCTGATAGGAAAGAATTTAACAAACAGCTATCCGAGTAGTGTTCTTTAAATTAAGGAGGAATTTTATAGTTCTTTAAATAAAACCAGTCTCTGGTCAGGCAGTCGATATAGTTAATTTGTAAGAGTATTAAAATTATTAGTACTTTTAGATGTTGGCTGTATTTAAAACTGACTTGCAGAGGCTGGTTTTTTAATTTAAGATAAAATTAGATGTTTAGTTTTTTGGGTCAGGATGTTAGTTAGGTTTTTGGAAAGTTAGGTATTAGTTTATTTAACTAATTTCTTTGGCTATTTATTAACAAAAATTATGATTAAAATAGGTGGTTGGCAAAAAGTAACTTTAATTGATTACCCCGGCAAATTAGCGGCGTCGGTTTTTTTGGTTGGCTGCAATTTTCTTTGTCATTATTGTCATAATCCTGAATTAATAAAAGTTGAACCTGATAAAAAATATTTGAGTAACCAGGCATTTTTTGATTATTTAAAAAAAAGACAAGGTATTTTGGAGGCAGTTTGTGTAAGTGGGGGAGAACCATTATTATTTCCTGAAGTCATTGATTTTTTACAAAAAATCAAAAAATTAGATTATAAAATTAAATTAGATACCAATGGAACCAGCCCCGATTTTTTACAGGAATTAATTGATAAAAAATTAATTAATTTTATTGCTATGGATGTTAAAGCTTCTTTAGAAAATTATTCACAAGTTTGTGGAGTTAAAGTTGATATTAATAAGATTCAAAAAACAATTAAACTTATTATGAATTCAGGTCTTAATTATGAATTTCGGACAACTGTTTTGCCTAAATTCCATAATTTGGAAGAAATAGAAAAAATTGCTAAAATAATAAAAGGAGCTAAAATTTATTTTTTACAGAATTTTAATAATAAAATTACTTTAAATCCTGATTTGGCCAATGAGCAATCTTTTAGTGGCCAAGAATTACAAAAATTAAAAAAACTTGCTTTAAAATATGTTAAAAATTGTCAAATAAGAGAAAATTTATAATGCCAAAACAAAAAAAGAAACAAGATAAACAAGATTTAGAAACTTTAATTAAACAAAACACCCAAAAGACAGAGTTATTACTTGATAAGATCGAAAAGCTAGAAAAAGATTTTAAAAGATTTCAGTTTATGAATTTTCTTAGATTTTTAATTGTAGTAATACCAATAATTTTAGCGCTTTTATATTTAATCCCGTTTTTTCAGGATTTTTTAAAAATTTATACGCCAGTTTTAGAAACTTTGCAGCAATTAGGGACTATTTAATATAATTTAAAAATAACTGATTTAGAATTAAAAATTTTTGATTTATTTAAACAAATACCTAAGAGAAAAATAACAATTCATCCTATTTTAATACTAAAATTAGGCAAAAAAGACTAGCCAGGGTAGTTGGTGATACTTTAAATAAAAAAACAAAAACCAATTAAAATACCTTGTCACCGAGTAGTGCGGAATGATCAAAAAGTGGTAAATTAGCCGTTAGGGGTTGCAAAAAAAATTAAATTATTGCAAAATGAGGGTATATCTATAAAGGGAGATAAAATAGCTAATTTTACTAGCTACCTTTATAACTTTTAATTAAACTTAAGTAATTTAGCTAGAATCTTTTAGATTTTAGTTATTAAGGAAAATTTAATATGAAAAAATGTAAAAAATGTGGAGCACCATTAGAAGGTTTTTTGTATAATACGATTGGTAAATTAATGGGTGTTAAACCATCAGAAGAAAATCCGGAAATTTGTAATAAATGTGCTGAAGAACAAAGTACAGAATCTGTTAGTGAAGAAACAGTTGCTACTCCTGAATCAACAGAAGAAGAAACAAGCGCAGAAACAGAAGAGGCGCAAGCTGAAGAAGCTACCCCTGCTGAAACAGAGGAAACTTCAAGTATGGCCGAAGAAGTAAGAACTGAAGGTGGGACAAGCGAGGAAGAAGAAACAAAACAAGAACCAACAGTTTAAATTTTTATAACTATTATTAAAGACAGGGAAATTTTATTTTCCTGTCTTTGTTTAAAGGGGCTATTATGTTTTTTCAAGAACCTAAAAAAAACGCAAAAAATTTTAAACAAAGATTTTTGGTTTTAGTGATTGTTTTAAGTTTAATTTTAGGTGCTTTGGCTGGCGCTGCTACTAGTTTTTTGATCTTACAAAATTTGGATCAATTAGTCGGAGATAATGGTTTAAAAATTGAAAAAGTTAAGACAGAGAAAATCTCCTTGCTTGAGGAAGAATCAGCAACCATTGAGGTGGTAAAGACAGCTAGTCCTTCGGTTGTTAGTATTATCGTCAGTAAAGAATTAAAAGATATTTATAGTTCAACGGGCCCTTTAGATGATCATTTTAATTTAGGTCCGTTTGGTTTTAGATTTGAACAACCTCAGCCGCAACTGCCGGAAAATGGAGAGCAAAAACAAGAAATCGGTGGTGGTACGGGGTTTATTATTTCAGAAGACGGCTTGATTTTGACCAATAAACACGTAGTTATTGATGAAGAAGCAGACTATACTATTCTTACCAACGAAGGCGAAAAATTTGAAGCAGAAGTTTTGGCCCGTGATCCCATTAATGATCTGGCCGTTATTAAAATTGACGCTGATAATTTGCAGCCTTTAGCTTTGGGTGATTCTGATAATATTGAAATCGGCCAGACAGTAATTGCAATTGGCAATACTTTGTCAGAATTTAGAAATACAGTTACCCGTGGTGTGATTAGTGGTATTGGCCGTCGAGTTGAGGCTGGTGGCAATTTAGGTTATTCAGAAGTTATTGAAGAAGCGATTCAAACCGACGCTGCTATTAATCCTGGCAATTCAGGCGGGCCTTTATTAAATCTTCAAGGCCAAGTAATCGGTATTAGTACTGCTATTTCTCGAGCCGGCCAATCGGTTGGTTTTGCTATTCCTATAAATGAAGCTAAACAAGTAATTACCAGTATTGAAAAATACGGTAAAATTGTCAGACCTTTTTTAGGTGTAAGATATGTAATGATTAATAAAAAAATGGCAGAAATCAATGATTTATCGGTTGATTACGGAGCTTTAATTGTTCAAGGCAATAACTCAGATGTTTTGGCTGTTGTGCCAGGTTCACCGGCAGATAAGGCCGGCTTGGCAGCAAATGATATCATTTTACAAGTTAATGAGCAAAAAATTGATCAGAATCATTCTTTAGGCAGAGTTTTGGCTCGTTATGCCCCAGGTGATGAAGTAGAGCTAAAAGTTTTTCATGATGGCGAAGAGAAAACCGTTAAAGTCCAATTAGTTGAACGTGAGATAGAATAAAGTAATTTTATAATAAAAAAACAGTATGCTAATTTAGCATACTGTTTTTGTTTTGCAAAAGTTTGATTTTTTGCTAAAATAAAAGATATGAAAGAACAAGAACTAGTCAGTCAACTTCAGGACCTAAAAACTAAAATTAAACAATCCTGGGGTTTTCTTGAAATTGATAATAAAATTGAAGAATTAAAAAAGCTGGAAAAATTAATGAATCAGCCGGATTTTTGGCAAGACCAAGAAGAGGCTAAAAAAATCAGTCAAAAAGCCAATGATTTAAAGCAAGAAATTGCAACTTGGACGACAATAAGAGATGAAGTCAATAATTTATTAGAAATGGCTCAATTGGATAAAAAAGATCAAACTGTTAATTTACGTAAGGAGATAGAAACTAAATATCAAGAATTAGTTAAAAAATTTACGGATTTGGAATTTTATTTATTATTTCGCGGCAAATATGATCGTCGCAATGCTTTGGTGGCTATTCATAGCGGCACAGGCGGAATTGATGCCCAGGATTGGGCTGAAATTTTATTACGCATGTATTTACGCTTTTGCGAAAAAAAAGGATTTACCACTAAAATTTTAAATATTAATTCCGGTTCTGAAGCCGGCATTAAAAGCGTATTTTTTGAAGTGCAGGGCAATTATGCTTATGGTAATTTAAAATCAGAACATGGTGTACATCGTTTAGTGCGCATTTCGCCTTTTGATGCCGAAGCTATGCGCCATACTTCGTTTGCTTTGGTTGAAGTGATTCCCGAAGTTGATGAGGAAATTGATTTGCAAATCAAATCGGAAGATTTAAAAATAGATACTTTTAGATCATCAGGTCATGGTGGTCAATCGGTTAATACTACTGATTCGGCGGTCAGGCTTACTCATTTACCGACCAAGATTACTGTTTCTTGCCAGTCAGAACGTTCGCAGCTGCAAAATAAAGAGAGAGCTTTAAAAATTTTAAAAGCCAAGCTCCAGCAATTGGCTGAAGCTGAAAAAGAAGAAGAAAAAAAACAGTTGCGTGGTGAATATTCTGAAGCGGTTTGGGGTAATCAGATTAGATCATATGTAATGCAGCCATATCAAATGGTTAAAGATCATCGCACTAAATATGAAGAAAAAGATATCCAATCGGTTTTGGACGGCAATTTGGAAGGATTTATTGAAGCTTATTTAAAGTTAAAAAGTTGAAAAGTGAAAAATTTATAAAGTATAATCTATAATTTGCTAACTTTATAAATTTTTTAACTTTTAACTATGATGTTAGATCCAAAAGTTTGGGTAATTATCCCGGCTTATAATGAAGAAAAAAAAATTAGGCAGGTTTTAGAGGAGTTATTAACTATAACTTCTAATATTGTGGTTGTTAATGATTGTTCAGCTGATGAAACCCAAACAATTTTAAATGATTTACCAGTTCATTTTTTGACTCATTTGGTTAATCGTGGCCAAGGTGCAGCTTTGCAAACCGGCACCCAGTTTGCTTTAAATCAAGGTGCTGAGATTATTGCGCACTTTGATGCTGACGGTCAAATGCAGATTAATGATATTAGCAAAGCGGTTCAGCCGTTATTAAATAATGAAGCAGATATTAGTTTAGGTTCACGTTTTTTAGATAATAAATCTCAGGTACCATTGACTAAAAAATATTTTATTTTAAAACCAGCCAGCCTTTTAAATTGGTTTTTAACTGGTTTAAAATTAACCGATGCTCATTGCGGATTTCGGGCTTTGACCAGGCAGGCGGCTCAAAAAATTGAGATTCAACAAGACGGCATGGCTCATGCAACCGAAATATTAGACCAAATTAGATTACATAATTTAAATTATCAAGAAGTGCCAGTGGAAATTATTTATCATGAATACGGACAAAAATTTTCCAGTGGTTTTAAAATTTTACGCGATTTAATTTTTGCTAAATTTTTTAGAAAATAATGCCAAAACAAAAAGATAAAAAAGAATTAAGCTGGGGAATTAATGATATTATTTACCAAGTTTACCCTCGTAGTTTTCAGGATACCACCGGTAATGGTATAGGGGATTTACAAGGCGTAATTTCCCGACTTGATTATTTAGAAAAAGTTTTACGGGTTAATGCTATTTGGCTATCCCCGATTTATAAATCACCAATGAAAGATTTTGGTTATGATATTTCTGATTATTACCAAGTTGATCCTATCTTTGGTAATATGAAAATTTTTAATCAATTTGTTAAAGAAGCTCATAGTCGTAATATTAAAATTTTAATGGATTTTGTGCCAAATCATACTTCTGATCAGCATAAATGGTTTATAGAATCACGATCTGCAAAGAAAAATCCCAAAAGAAACTGGTATATTTGGCATAAACCAAAACCTGACGGTTCACCGCCTAATAATTGGTTAAGCCGTTTTGGCGGTTCTGCTTGGCAGTTTGATGAAAAAACAGGGGAATATTATATGCATTCTTTTTTACCCTGTCAGCCTGATTTAAATTGGCGCAATCCTGAAGTACGTAAAGAAATGAATAAAATTTTAAGATTTTGGCTGGATAAAAAAGTTGATGGATTTCGTTTAGATGCGGTCTATCACATTATTAAAGATGCGAAATTTAGGGACAATCCTATTAATCCTCGTTATATTCCCGGACATGACGATCCTTATCGTCAATTTTTAAATGTTTATGATCGAGGCCGGCCAGAAACTCTGGATATTTTAAATCAATTTTGTGATACTGTCGGAGAATATAAAAATAAATTTTTAGTCAGTGAAGTTTTTTATAAAACAAAGATTTCCGAGATCAAAAAATATTATAAACTTTGTCAAAAAGGTCAGCACTCGCCGTTTAATTTTAATTTTATAAGATTACCTTGGAGTGCCTGGGCTTATCGTAATTTTTTGGATAATTATAAAGAGAATTTAAGCGAAGGCGATTGGCCTAATTTTGTTTTAGGTAATCATGACCGACCCCGGGTGGCTTCCCGGTTAGAAAGCCGAAAAAAAGCCAGATTAGTAGCAATGCTGCAATTAACCTTAAAAGGAATGCCTTTTATTTATTACGGAGAAGAAATTGGCATGTCTGATGTACCGATTAAACCAAGTCAACAAAAAGATCCTTGGGGTAAAAATGTGTCAGGTTTTGATTTGGGTAGAGACAGTCATCGTACACCTATGCAATGGTCAACCAAAAAATATGCCGGCTTTTCCAAAACTAAACCTTGGCTACCAGTAGCCAGGAATTATTTAATATTTAATGTAAAAAAAGAATTAGCTGATAATAAATCAATTTTAAATTTATATAATAATTTGATTAATTTTAGAAAAAAATCAGAAGCGATTACTGACGGTATTTATTATTCTTTGGATATACGAACAAAAGATATTTTTGCTTATGTCAGGGAAACGACCAAAGAAAAAATTTTAATAATTTTAAATTTTGCCAGTAAAAGAAAAAAATTATCATTACCATTTTCTCAGGCTGAATTGGTTTGTAATACTTATTTAACCAAAAAATCAGGTCAAAAAATTAATTTGAATAAATTATATTTAAGACCATTTGAGGGATATGTTTTAAAACTTAAAAAATAATTATATGTATTTGCTTTTTGATATTGGCGGTACCAAAACCAGATTAGCAATCACTAAAAATGGTAAAAAATTAGATCAAGTGAAAATATTTTCTACGCCAGAAGATTTTGAATTTGGTAGCAATTTAATTTATGAGCAGGCTTTGGTTTTAAGCCAACGGAAAAAAATCAAAACGGTTTACGGCGGTTTGGCCGGCCCCTTGGATAAAACCAAATCAAAACTACTTAATGCGCCCAATTTGCCGACTTGGATTAATAAACCTTTTAAAAATAAATTAAAGCAGAAATTCAAAGTACCGGTTTATTTGGAAAATGACGCAGCTTTGGCTGGTTTGGGCGAGGCTAATTATGGCGCAGGTCAAGGTTATAAAATTATTGCTTATTTAACAATTAGCACAGGAGTCGGTGGTGCGAAAATAGTTAATAGGCAAATTGAGCAAAACAGTTTAGGATTTGAACCAGGTCATCAGCTGATAAATTATGATGGTAAAAAAAATAGCCAGACTTTGGAAGAAAATATTTCAGGTTCTTATTTGCAAACAAAATACAAAAGACCAGCTAAAAAAATAAAGGATCAAAAAATTTGGCAAAATGAAGCCCGTTTATTAGCTTATGGTTTAAATAATCTGGTAGTACTTTGGTCACCGGAAATAATTATTTTAGGCGGTTCTTTGATGGATAGTATTAATTTAAGTTTAGTTAAAAAATATTTAAAGCAGACTGTTAATATTTTTCCCGATATACCTGATTTAAAAAAAGCTAAAAAAGGCGATTTAAGCGGTCTTTATGGCGCTTTAAGTTTAATAAATTAATAATTGTTATGTTAATTCAAATATTTTTAATTTTATTTATTTTATTTGTTATTTCCAGAGTTGGTTTACGTTATAAAGATCGAATCATTTCGTTACAGGAATTTATTTTGTGGTTAATTTTTTGGTTAATGGTCGGCTTTATAGTGATTTTTCCCGAGTCAACGGCACTAGTGGCCAATTGGGTCGGTGTGGGCAGAGGTGTTGATTTGGTTATTTATATTTCAATTTTGATTTTATTTTATTTGGTTTTTAGAATTTTGGTGCGTTTGGATAAAATCGAAAAAGATATTACTCAAATAATCAGAGAAATAGCTTTAACAGAAAAAAAGGATAAGACAGAAAGCAAAGATTAAAGTTTTAAATTATTTAAATGAACTTAGCTCAAATTAAATATTTATGCCGGCAATACGGAATTAAGCCCAGTAAATTAAAAGGCCAAAATTTTTTAATTGATCAGTCAGTTTTACAAAAAATTATCAAAGCAGCAGAGCTTAAAAAAAATGGATATATTTTGGAAATAGGACCGGGTTTTGGCATTTTGACTAAAGAATTAATTAAAACAGCCCAAAAGGTGCTTAGTGTAGAATTAGATAAAAGTTTGGTTTATTTTTTGCAACACCAATTTAAAGGAATCAGTAATTTACAAATTTTACCAGCTGATATTTTAGCTATAAAAAACAGTGAATTAAGCCAAATATTGGGCAGCCAGGACTATAAGCTGGTAGCTAATTTACCTTATTCAATTACTAAGGCGGTTTTACGTAAATTTTTATCATTTGAACCTAAACCAAGTCAAATTATAGTTTTGGTGCAAAAAGAAGTCGCTCAAAAGATTTTAGCCAAACCAGGCCAAATGAATATTTTAGCTTTGACTGTTTTATTTTATGGCCAGCCAAAATTAATTGATTATGTTGCGAAATCAAGTTTTTATCCTCAACCCAAAGTTGATAGTGCTATTTTAAAGATAAAAATACATAAGCAGACTATATCTGATGAAATTAAAAAAGTTTTAGATAAAAAAACAATTGCCAATTTTCAAGAGAAAAAATTTTGGCAATTGGTTAAAATCGGTTTTAGTTCACCCAGAAAACAGTTGCATAATAATTTAGCAGCCGGTTTAAAATTGGATAATTTGCAAGTAAAAAAAATCCTGAAAAAAAACGGTTTAAGGCAAGATATTAGGCCGCAGGAATTAAGTTTAGAAAATTGGGCTTATTTTTATCAACAATTTATGGTTTAAATATTTTTTTTATGATATAATTATTTTAAGATAATTAGTTATAATTATCTAAGTTTATATGTTATAATAATATTAATTTAATGCCAGAAGAAAAAGAAAGAATTAAAAATTTTTTTGAACAAAAAAGCGAAAAAATCACGAATAAAATAGAAAAAACTCCAATGGAGAAATTTTTCGTATTTTTTTTGGTATTAATTACAATTTCTGCCGCAGTTTTAGGTTATTTACAGTTTAAAAAAAATATTGAAGAGCCCTTATATTCCAGTTATTTAAGAGAAAAACGAGGCGAATTAAGGCAACAATATCAAGTTGCAAATACAAATGAAGCAACAACAGAAGAGGAAACTGCTAAATTGCAAAAACAAGATAGTGATTTGGATGGATTAAGTGATTATAGTGAAATTTATCTTTATAAAACCAGTGCTTATTTAGAAGATACTGATGGTGATGGTCTTTTGGATAAGGAAGAAATTGTTCAAGGTACTGATCCGGCTTGTCCCGAAGGAGAAGAATGTTATGGGCCGCAAATAACAGATGAAGCACCAACAGATATGGAAAATGAACAATTTTATGAGCAAGAGCAAGAGAATTTTGCTAATACAAATCAAATGGACGAATTAGGTTCATCAGATTCAGCAGTTTTAGATTCGGATTTATTAGAATTACAAACCCAATTATTATCTGGAGAAATTACTTTAGAGGAATTAGGGCTTAATGATCCTCAGTTACAAGAAATGCTTGATCAGGCTAGAGAATTACAAGCTCAAGAAGCAGAGCAATTAAGTTCAGAAGAAAAAGAACCCATTAAAGAAGAATTAAAAGAGTTATCACCGGATGAAATTCGTCAAGAATTAGAACAAAGAGGTATAGATAAAAGTTTATTAGAGCAGATTGATGATGAAACATTGAAGCAGTTATTTTTAGAGACTTTGAACGCTACTTAATTTTAATATACAAATTTTAAATAAAATAAGCTCTCGGCTATGCTAAAGCCTAATTTAACAAAATTTAAAAAAGTTATAATTGGTATTATTGCTTTAATTTTTATTTTAACTAATTTTTATGTAGATGTATCAAAGGTTAATGCCCAACCAGTACCTTTACCGGTTATTGAAATGGGATCAGTGCCAAATAAAACAGCAATAGATACGATTTATCAGACAGAAGAATCAACTGACAGATTGCTGTCTAAAATTTGGGACGAAATTAAAGCGGTTTTTTTTAAAAATGTTTTGGGGAATTTAGCTAATTTAATGGCGCAGCAAACAGCGGTTTGGGTGGCTAGTGGCGGTCAAGGTGAGGGACCTCAATTTATTACTGATCTTGAGGGGTTTGTTTCCGGCTATGCCGATGCAGCGATTGGTGATTTTGTGCAGACAGTAATACAAGATGTGACTGGTATTAATGTTTGTACTCTTGATCCCAGTATTGCAATTGATTTAGCTATAAATATTCCGTCCTTTCCGGAATGGCAAGGCTATCAACCTGATTGTTCCTGGACAGAATTAAGAAGCCACTGGGAAGAGATAGGCCAAAGAAATTTAGAAGATTTTATTTCTGCTGATTTTGGGATTGGCGCTGGCGGACAATTTCAAGAAAATACTGAATTAATGACAACAGTTTTAACTCAAGACCAAACTTTGCAAATTTGGGATTTTAGGTTAAATGGTTATAGTGTTGATTGTTCAGTATTAAATGAAGGTTTAAATGTTATTTGTCCGGAAAACAGTATTCAAAGAGCTTTAAAAGAGAGTGCTGATAATTTAAAAAGAAATACCCAAGAAATGGAAAATGATGTTAGTATAATGCTTAATTATGCTTTATCTGATACTGAAGCCCAATTAAGTCAAGGTATTGGCAGTTATCGGATAGTACCGGAAAATATTCCATTAATTAGAGAAGCTTGGGTTAATAAAATTAATCCGCAAATAGAAAAAATTGATCAAATTCAAGATACTTATAATTTTTGTAAAAACAAAGGTCCGGCTGAATTGGCTAATCGGCCGGGCAGATGCGAAGTAATTTTAAATGATTTAAATGTTACTCCACCCCCGACTTCTGCGCGGGTTGGCCCAGAATTGGGTGAGCAATTAGAAAGAGCATTTAGAAATGATTATACTACTAAAGTTAATTATGTTATTAATTTGACTAATTCATTAAAAAGTGGTTTTGAATTTTTAAGAACTCAGGTTCGTGAACAACTTAACCCTGATTTTTTTGAAGGCAGTGCAGCTTATAATTTTGCTTTAGCTAAAGATTTATTTAGTCCTGAAGCCAATGAATTTAATGCTTATGAGACTTTATCTAGGGAAATGGCAACAATCGGTTTAAATGAAGCTTTAAATCGTCATTTGCAGGCAACAGTTAATAATGGCTGGAAATCAATAACCGATAGAATCGGTGATACTATTAGGACACCGTCTAATATTATACGAAAAAAAGCCGAAGAAGATATTGTGGCCGGTAAAAAAACAGCCAGTTATTATACAAAAAACATTGCTGCTGATGCTTTAGGCGTATTTTTGGAAACACTTTGGAACGAATTGACCCAAAGATTATTACAAGCATTATATAGCGGGGAACAGGAAACAGAATCTTATAAAAAATTAAAAAAAACCGCTAGCGAATTGGAACAACCTGGTTTTGAACCAGCACCGTTTCTTGATATTTATAATCCATTTGAGCAAGAAGTAATTACTGGTGAAGGAGTAAGGAGTTATGTGGAAAGATTGGCTAAACAATATCAGGTCAATTATTCTTATAAAGATGTGGATTTATTATCAGAATTTCAGTTAAACCTTGAAGGGGAGGTTAATCCTAATATTTATAATAATGTTATAGACCCTAATTTTGCTTTAGCAATTAATGATGAATTAACAATTACGCAGGCAATGGAGCAAAGAAAATTAATCGGTGATTATAAATTTTCTTGGGGAGAAGAAACTGAACCGGGTACTTATCATTTAGCTAATATTAAAAAATTAAGAAAAGCCAGAGTAGTGCCCTTAGGCTTAGAATTGGCAGCTGAATTAATTAGAGATTGTAATTATAGGCAAGAAATCGATTATGATGAATTCCAAGACATTTGTGACGCTGGGACTGATTGTTCACGTTATGGTTACAATTTATTTGATGTTGAACCTTATAAAACTCAAAAATTAAGGAATTGTATTTTTAAACCGTATGCCGGGTTTGGCGCAGAAGATTTAGATGAAATCAAAGCTTATAATCAACAAAAATTAAATCAAGTTGTTAATGCGACTTTAGCCGATGTAGTTAATGGTTTTTATAAAGCTGGTTCAGGTCGTTGCGGTGATTTTGATATTGATGAATCGCCGTTTTGTAATTTAGTTGATCCTAATTGGGTTTTAAAATTACCAGCTACCAAATGCGCTTTAAAAACAGATCTGGAGCCTTATAACGAGTTATTGGTTACGAATTCAACCGGTCAGCGATATTCAAGCTGTCCTGATTTTGCTAGCTGTTTAAAAGAAGATGATCGAGGTGGTTGTGTTGATGAAGATTATGGCATTTGTGTTAAAGAAGAAAATAGTTGGCAGTTTACAGCTGACTCTTGCCCGGAAGAATTTAATAGTTGTCGGACCTATACATTGACTGATGCTCAAGGTACTCGGTCAGTTTCTTATTTAAAAAATACTTTAAGCGGTAGTGATACTTGCGGTGATTATAATGCCGGTTGTATTTGGTATGCAACTAAAACCGTAGCTGGATTATGGAAAGATTTTTCTGAATTTGATGATTCAACTTGTACAGACCCAGCCATTGACGGGACTTGGGTAGAAGGTCAAGGTTGCGCATCTGAAAGAATTTATTTAAATCGTTATGCGGAAATTTGTGATCGGAATCAAGAGGGCTGTAATGAATTTTTCTTATATCGTGAGCCTAATAATAATTTAGTAACTGATTCTAGTTTTGAATACACTCAGCAAGGTTATTTTCCCCAAAATTGGGATTTAAGATTAAAAGCCAGAGTTACTGGTGAGGGTGAATGCGAATCATTGGATGGTAGATATAATGAAATATGTTTGGATTATAATTATGCTGATCAAGTAACTTGTTTGAATAATGGTGGGACTTGGGAAAGTATTTGTAATGATGGGGTAAGTCAAACAGAAGCAGATTGTTTGGCAGCTGGAGCCAATTGGATTAATGTTTGTCAGGTAGCAGTTAATAGGGATGTTGATGAAACCGATTGTTTGGCCTCTGGCGGTAATTATCAAAGAACGTGTATTTATAGTGTTTTAAAATATAATTTATGCGCAAACCCGCAATTTACTGATGAGGGTGGTGTTAGCGCCGAAGATAAATGTTTAAACCATGGCGGTGCTTGGGTAGAGCAATGCCAAATTGAAGGTGTTGTTAAAAATGAACCCGAATTACAATCGGAAGCAGATTGTTTAGCCAATGATAATGCCAGTTGGTCAGAATTCTGTCAGGGAGCTGCTTTGTATGGTTCTGATGACCGAGTTAATAATCCGCAAAATAAAAATCAATGTGATGATTTTTTAGGTGAATGGCGCGGATACGGCCCGTTTAGTGATTTGGCTCAGGTTTCTAAAGAAGGTTCTAATGTTTATAGCGGGTTGAGCCGACTAGAAATAGATATCAGTAATTTAGGTGATAATGAAGAATTGCAATTAGTCTATACTAGTAGTTTTAATGATAATAATAAAATATTAACCAAAGGCGGTGATGTTTATACGGCAACAGCTTATATTGCAGCCAATCAAAGCTTAAATCAACCGATTGGTTTTAATCTTGTAAAAACTTATTTAGGCGGTGATCAGGAAATTAATAGTAATGAAATTTATGCCACGGAATTTTATTCACAAGTTGATAGTACTTTAATTACTACTAATGCTGGTACGCAGCTGGATGTTTGGTTAAATTTACCTGGCGGCCAGACAGGTGCCACGGTTTATGTTGATGGTCTTGATTTGTCGCTTAATACTATTGAACAGGTCAGAAATTATAATTTTATTTCTCAGTATCAGGATTATGAATTAAACAGCAAAGTTTATTATAAAAAGCCACCAGAACGTTTAAATTGTCAGGGGTATGGCGAAGGTGATCCTGCTCCAGTTTTAGATATTTCTCCATTAACCAAACAAAATTGTCAAGCTAATAATGGTTATTGGGATGAAGAATTAATATATAAAGACAGTATTGATTGTTATCAATACGCACCTGACGCTGATGCTTGTGATAATTTTTCCAAAATATGTCTAGCAGAGGAAGCTGGCTGTCAACTTTATACGCCATTAGCTGGCGGGCCTGATATACCGGGCGTAGTTAGTGCGACTGATTATTGCCCCGCGGAATGTGTTGGTTATGATACTTATAAGCAGGAAGCAGCTTTATATGAACCAGAGCCTGATCCGCTTTATCATTATTTTATTCCAGAAACCGCAACTCAATGTAGTTACGCTGAAGTTGGTTGTGCTCAATTTACTAATTTAGACGAAGTTGCTCAAGGCGGTGAAGGTATAGAATATTTTACTTATTTAAGACAATGTATTAGGCCTGACCTTGATTTAGGGGAGAAAACATTTTTTAGTTGGCAAGGTTCGTCTAGCGGCCCGCCGCAATTGGTCAGATATGAATTTCAGCAAGATGAGCAGACCGGCGCCCCAAAAATAATTGATGGTGAAGGTGATTGTCGTTTGACGATTGGAGAAAATGATTTTAATTGTATTAATTTTTTTGATAATCAAGGCAATGAATATTATCGTGATATTAGAAAAACTATTTCTGTATCCGAGGATTGCCATCCTTATAGAAAAACAGAATCAACAGAAGAAAATTGTTTGGTTACTAATGGTCGCTGGCAAGGTGATATAAATGCTTGTCTTTATGACGCTATTCCTAGCGAAGGTATTAGTTGCCGGGCTGAGGCTAATGGTTGCCGGGCTTTTATTGGCAATCAGGGGAATAATGTTTATATGCAAGTTTTTGACAATTTTGAGCAGGGTCAATTGGATTGGTATAGTGGTTTGTCTGAGCAAGGTAGTGGCTTAACTATGGTTGGTGAGTCAGTTCAAGTCGGTGGCCATTCATTATTTGTGCCCTCAGAATTTAATAGTATTAATAAACAGGTTGATATTCAGCAAGGTAATCTTTATACTTTATCATTTTGGGCTAAATCAGCCGGTCAAAGTGAAGATATAAGTATAAGATTTAGTACTGCTACAGCAGATGAAGATCAGACAACTTTAGAAGAATTTGCTTCAGTTGATAATCAAATTACATTGACTGATGAATGGCAAAATTATAATCTGGGACCGGTTTTGGTTAGCTGGTCAGATGTAACTGATAATCGATTAGTTTTTACTGAAATAGATACACCGATTTATTTGGATAATATTGCCCTTAGGGTTATTCGCGATAATGTTTATGTGCTCAAAAATAGCTGGTTTACTCCGGATAGCTGTGATAGAAATATTTTTGGCGTCAAAGACCCTAATGATCCCCATCCCATGTTAGGCTGCCAAGCTTATGATGATTCATTAGGGCAAAGGCATAATTTAAAATCTTTTACTAATTTATGCCGTGAAAGTGCGGTTGGCTGTCAAGTTTTAATGGATACTCAAAATTCAATCAATCCTAATCAGCAGAATTTTAATAATGATAATACGACTTATTTGGATGATTATCAGGTCCCAAGCGATGAATTAATCACATTGGTTTTAGATGATAATTATCGGTGCTCGTCTAATAATAAAGGTTGTCAAAGATTTGGCCGACCGATTTTTGAAGGTTTGCAAAATACCGGTTTTGAAGATATATATTTAAAAAATAATCCGGACCGATATATTAATGTACCTCAAGCAACTATGTGCAGTCACCAAGGTTTAGGTTGCACTGAATTAGTCAATGAATTGGGAAGTCCTGAATATTATAAAATTGAACCGACTAAATTATGTCAATACGGTGAAAAAATCGTTAATAACCAAAACGTTAAAGGTTGGTTTAAAAAAGGCAGTCAAACTTTGGGTTGCGGTTCTTTGGCTTATAATACTCCAGAAGAGTGTGAAGCCAATGGTGGTGGCTGGAGTCTTGATTATGATCAATGTACAGTTATTTTAAATGATATCAATGATCAGGAATCTTGTGTTTTAGGAAACGGCGAATGGCTTGATAGCGGGCAATGTTTGGCTACACCTTTTACTATTTATAAAGTTTTTGAAGCCAATAAATATAAAGGTTATGTCGGTGAATGTGATGACCGCTGGGATGGTTGCAATGAATTTGTTGATATTAATCCTAATTATGTAGCTAATGGTAGCTTTGAATTTAATCCAGATGGTCGCCTTTCAAGTTGGACAACTATAGCAGCCGATGCCGGCAATCAACAAATAGAAACTGATGATGTTAAATCGGGTTCAAAAGCCGTTAAATTAATAAAAAATACTACGCAAGATTGTCCAAGCACTTATATTCGTGATAATCCTGATTGTGAATTGGATGAAGATGTGGTGCCAAGTTTTGGCATTAAACAAAAAGTAGCCTTTTTGGAAAAAGGTAAAACTTATAAAGCCAGTTTTTATTATAAAGTACCGGCTGACGCTCAAGGTAAAGGTGATGATTGTCCTTTGCCTGAAGCGACAATTGCGATTAATCGTTATATTGATCAAAACAATACTGAACCAGGTTTAGCTTATAATTATGAGGCGGAAACTGACTGGAAAAAAGTAGAGATTTTATTTACGGTTCCTCATGGTGAATGTTCAGATCCTAATTTTACAAGCAAACTTGACTGTGAATCAGTTGTTGATGAAAATAATCAGCCAGTTAATGATTGGATTGAATATGACGATTTGCAAAATTATGAAGTGATTATTTATGCGCCGCGTAATGAAAATGTAAGGACTGATGAAGGAAATTGTCCAAGTTCTTATATTCTTTATGATCAAATAGAGATAAAAGATAATACAGAAGACAGTTATTTTGTAATAGATGCTGGTAATGATATTAATCGTTCAGCTTGTACCAATGTTGATTGGAATCAAGGCTGTGTTGAATTTTTAAATACTTTTAATAATACCAATGAGATTTTAAAAGTTAAAAAAGATCGCAATTGCGCTGAATGGGCAATTTGTGCTGAAAAAGATAGTAATGGTTTTTGTACTGAAATTGATTTATGCCGTGAAGAGTTTGCCGGTGAATGTACCAAATTTTCACCTAAAAAAGATAATGTGCGTTATAATCTAGATTCTGATCCCATTGTTGTAAAGCGGATAAGTGATTATGAAAGTAAAAGCGGTTATATTTATCGTTTTGGCGCTGGAGAATTAACCAGGCTGACTCAATGGCGAGCTGGTGATTATTCAGGGTATACTATTCCGGAAAGATTCCCAATTGAAGCTGAATTAAATAAACAATTTGACCAATACCCTGTTGTTAATGAGTTAGGCAATTTAGATGATGAACGCTATACCGAACCGATTTGCAAAATATTCCCGGAAAAAAGTTCACCCTTGCCCTTTCAATTATCTCAACAGCAAGAATATAAAAATATTTTAAATACTTATAGTCCGTCAACCAGTCCAGATACCTTGGGTAATATGTGCAATTATTATGAAGTTAAAGCCGGCGGAGTTACAACCTATTTTCCTGATGAGCCAACCAATAATAATCTTTGTTATGCCCCAGAGACATTAAAAGGAGCATTACCAGATCCTGATTGTGAGGATACATCAGAAATAGAGACCATGACAGAGGTTAATGGGTTGGAAGGTATGTGTTTGGAATTTGATACTTTAAATCCGGTTTATAACGGCATTTTTAATGATTTATATGATACGAATAATAATTATCAGCCTTATGCCTGTATAACTTTTTATCCATTTTTAATTAATTTAGAAGATTACCAATAAAATAACTTATGTTGAATTTTTTTAAAAAACATAAAAACATAATCATAATACCTTTATTTTTTCTTTTTTTATTAACATTTTTTAATATTAGTATTGATATTGATAATGAATTTAATTTTAAATCAGAAATAAAAGAAGCCAACGCTCAAATCCAAGCGGCCGTTACAATAGGCCAAGCACTTTTGGGTGCCGGTCAATCCGCTGCTAAGGCTAAAGTCAAAGAGGGTGCTGCTGAATTAGGCAAATCGATCGTTACTAATGCTTGGACTGTTATTATTCGTGGTCTTGTTTTTTTGATTGGTGTTTTGACACAGCTCTGTGGGGAATTGGTTATATTGCTGATGGAAGTTATTGTATGGATAAGTATGTATAATCGGTTTATTGATAATCCCTATGTTAATGAAGGCTGGGTAATTTTGCGTGACTTGGTTAACATGTTTTTTATTTTAGGCTTACTTTTTATTGCTTTTGTGACTGTTTTAAAAATTGAAAAATATCAATGGAATAAGCTTTTGGCCAGGCTATTGATTATGGCAATTTTGGTAAATTTTAGCAAGACTATTTGCGGTTTAATTATAGATTTTTTCCAAGTTTTAATGATAACTTTTGTTAATGCTTATAAGGATATTTCGGCCGGTAATATTTTTAAAGGTTTAGCCATGACCGATTGGTTTCGAATAGCTGAGGATCCCATTGGTGCTTTAGAAGATAAAATAGATTGGAATGAAGGACTAACCATGATAGCTGCATCTATTTTAGGTTTAATTTATACTGTAGTTACTTTGATTGTTTTATTAATTTTTTGTATAATTTTGGCTTTTAGAATAGTTGCTTTATGGGCTTTGGTTGTTTTTTCTCCATTAGCTTTTTTTGCTTGGGTTTTTCAAGGACAAGGTGGTACTGTCGGTTCTTTGGCCAGTAAATGGTGGGGGCAATTTTTCAATTATTGTATGATCGGTCCTTTTATGGCTTTTTTTCTTTGGCTAGCACTTTTAACCATGGTTAATCTTAATCATGATCAAATGGTACCAAGTGATCAATATGATTTTGGGAAACGACAAGGCCAGCAGATTCTTAATAGTAAAGCCGGTAGCATGGATAATATGATTTCTATTATGATGGGGATTCTTATGTTAGTGGGTGGTTTAAAATTTTCTCAAGAATTTGCCGTAGCTGGTTCTGGAATGGCTGGCCGAGCCGCAGATAAAATGAAAAATACCGCCCAAAATACACTGGAAAGAGGTGCTAGACGATCAGCCAGAGCCGTAACAGCCCCAGCTAGATGGGCTGGTAGAGCAGCCAAGCCTTTAGTAGGTGCTACTAGAGAAGCCGGAGCTCAAAGATTAGAACGGTCTCGTGTGGGTAAATATTTAACTAAGGCAGGAAGGGCTAGAGGAATGGAAAAATTACAAGCAGCAATAAAAAAACCGATTGTAGGTAGTGCAACAAAAAGAGAGACTGATGCTAAGCATGCTGAAGCTTATGGTGAAACAAGGACGGATATCAATAAAAAAAATGCCGCAGAAGTTAAAAAACAATTTAAAAAAGAAATTTTAGGGGGTGAAACTAATATAGATGAAGACGGTAATGTTAAGGATTTAGATGCAGTAAGTAAAAATAAAGAAGCCATGGAATTTTATGCTCAGACGTTGGCTGATAATGGTAAATTAACCAATAAAGAAGTTAAACAGCTACAACAAGCAGGTTTTTTTAAGGATAAGGATAAATTAGAAAAACAATTATTTTTAGAAGACATGGAAGACCGAGTGGAAAAATCAACTGGTAGGAAAAAAGCTTTTTCTTCATTGGTTTATAATGAAGAAACTAATGAATATGAAGATTTAAGTGACTTAGAACAAAGAGGCGAGGCTTCTATGCGTAATGCCGTAGATAATAGTGGTAACGCAGTCGATTTAAGTGATGTTGAAATGAAAAGTATTACTGAAAAAAATAACGACGGTACTTATAAACTTGATACAAGCTCAAAGGCTTTTAAGGATTTATCTCAAGACAAACAAGAAGCTTTACAAAATTTGGTAAGCAGTGGTACTGATATTGGTTCTGATTTTTATAATGTGGCCAGATTGGGTGATGTTTTACAAAGTAAAAGGAAAGAAGTTCGTGAAGGCACGGCCAGTGTGAGTGATGATCAAGCTAATAAGATAGCCAAGCAAAAAGATTTTGGTGATCCAAGTGAATCTCCAGATTTTGCAGGTGCAGAGATGGACGGCTTGACTTATAAAGTAGCCAGTGTTTCAGGCTGGGATGATCCTTCGCGTGCCAATGTTAAAGTTAAAGAAGAAATGCGTTTTGCGCAAAATAATGCTGAGCGAAGAGAAATTATTGAAAACAATAAACAACATTTTGATCAAAGCTTACATCGCAGAATTGATCCGACAACAGGTCTATCAGAAACTGATAGCCAATGGGAAGCCAGGATCGAAAAATATTATAAAAAAATGGATGATCAAACAGCTAATCTGTCAGCCCCAGAATTAGAAAGACACCAAAAATTATATAAAGCGGTCAGTGCCGAATATGATGATGACGGTCGTGTTCAAAAAGAGGGTACGAAAAATAAAAATATTGCCCAAAAAATTAATAAAATTAGAAAAAAAGAAGGCGCACGAGCTGTTATTGAAGATAATGTGAAAAATGTTATGCCACCAGCCGCTTCAGCAACTGCAAAGCAACAAGCTGTAAAATATATTGACGACGAAGCTTTTGAGATGTTAGAAGCAACTGAGGAGGAGCAAGATAAGCAGGAGCGTATAAAAGTTATAGCTAAGCAAATTTCCGATAATACAGGATTGAAAGGTTCTAATGCGACCAAAACAGCCGAAGTATTAATTGAGAATGAATCAAAAATTAAAGATAGACATAGAGATACAGAAGAATTAAAGAAATCAGCTTCAGTTAAAATGCGTAATTATGCTGATTCAATTCAAGAGCAGTTTGAAAAAGGTAATAAAGATCCAAGTAGAATGCAATTTAAAGTAGACGGACTTATTAAGCATTTGAAAGATGAAATAACAGGAGGTGCTCTCAATGAAGACAGTATCGATCCCAATTTAGTAGAACAGGAATTTAATAATTTAATATCAGCTTTACAAACAGCTCCTAATTCAAAAGCTTTTAATGGTGAATTAGCGAAATTCAAAAGTAAAATGAAAAAAATTGGTTATAAGGTAAGCGAAAAGAAAAAAGGCTCTACTCCTTAAAATTAATATATTTTATGACTGACAATAAATTTAAAATAGAAGATTTCGGTGATTTGAGCAATGATTTAAAAAAAATTCTACAAGATTATGAATTAGAAAATAAAGATAAAGTATTGGAGATTTTAATTGACGCTATTTTAGGTAAGGTGCAACCACTTGATTTAATTGAATTATTTAGCGATAAATTAGAGCTTGATTTTAATAAAGCCGGTGATTTGGCGTATGATTTAAAAACCTCAATACTTGATAAACAAGAAAAATTAGAACCGATCAAAAAAAATTTACAAGATAAAACTGCAAATAAATTCAGTCCGCCAATAATGACCGATGAATTATTAGCCAAGTTGCCGGAATTTAAAATTAAAAATGATAATATCAGACAAAGATTTTTAGAAGCTTTGGTTAGTTGGTTAAAGGATGTTCGTGATTTTGCTGAATTAAAAGAAGTAATGACCCGTTCAGACAAAATTGGGGGAGTTGGTATGCCTGAAGAAAGTTTTTATAAATTACGGGATTTATTAGAAGTTAAAAAAGAAGAAATGGAAAAAGAAGATGTTGATATTAATGAAGTTATTGCCGAATATGAAAAAAGTTTGCCAGAAGAATTTGTTATGCCTAAATCCGATGTTGTACAGGAAACTAATATAGATGTTGAATCAAAACCAGTTAAGCCGGAGACAAAGCCTGAAAAAACTACCGGGGAAGAAGTGACTATTGATCAATTGTTAAAAGATCAAGGCGTCGAGTTTGAAGAATTGGCTCATAAAGAAGCAATTAAACGGGAATTAAAAGAAAAAGAAGAGTTTATTGAAAAAAAAGAAGAATCTGCGGATTTAGCTGATAAAATAGAAGATAAAGAAGATTTTTTAGAGACAAATGAAGAGTTAGCTCCGCCACCGCCTATGGCAGCTCAGTCAGATTCGGCTAAAGAAGAAAAAAAAGAGCCAGGTATAGAAAAAAACGTCAATTTGTCGGCTAAAGAAAAAGATCCGTTTGCTGATTTTGATTTTGCACCAAACTCAATTCAAGATACACCTACTTCAGTAAAAGCTAAAAAAGGAATAGCGCAGGATAAACAATCTCAAGTTACTGTAGCAAAAAAAGAATCAATTAAAAAAAATGAGGTAACAAGTCAAGCTCCAGCTGAATCGCAAACGCCACCAGCAGACAAACAAGTTTCTCAGCAGCCGATTTTTAAAAAACAAGAAAAACAAGGTGGCCGGCCAAAAGTAGAAGATGTTAAATTTACCCCAAGGTTATACGGTCCGATTGAAGAATTAGCGTCTTTTACAATCGCTGATTTTCGGCGTTTATCCAAAGATCCCCAGGAAGCAACTTCTAAATTAAAAGAAAAACTTAATTTATTGGAAGATGAATCATTAGTTAAAAAAGTTGAGGGGATTAAAGCTTTGAAGAAAAGCCCGCTTTATAAAATTTATGCCGATATAATGAATAAGGCAATTAATCAAGGTAAATCTTTTGAACAAGTGATTGAAGAGACAGATGAATTAGAATTATTAGAATTTAAATCAATAATGGAATTAAATAAAAATTTAAAATATTAATTTATGGCTTTTGATCAATTTTTAGTACCACAATTTATTGATGTTGAAAGTAAAATTATTGGTCCAATTACGACTCGGCAATTTTTTATTATGATGGTGGCCGGTATGTTGGATTTTATTTTTTATAAAATGTTTTATTTTACTACTTTTATAATTGTTGCTTTATTAACAACCGCAATTTTTGGCATGATAGCTTTTTTTAAAGTCAATGGTATGCCTTTTCATTATTTCTTTTTAAATTTAGTTCAGACCTTAAAAAGACCTAATTTAAGACTATGGGGTAAAACAGAAATAACTGAATTGCCCAAAAAAGAAGAAAAAAAAGAGGAAGAAAAATTTACGCCCAAAGAACCTTTGGTCGGTGATAAATTATCTTCTTTATCTTTGGTTGTTAATACAGGCGGTGCTTTTAGGGAAGAAGAAATAATTAAATAATTTTATTTATGGCAAAAAATACAACCCAAAAACACTTGGATATTGCCGAAATCAGAGAAGGAGTGGTTATTTTAAAAGACGGTACTTTACGTTCAGTTATTTTATGTTCCAGTATTAATTTCGCATTAAAATCAGAAGATGAACAAAAAGCTTTAATCAGCGGTTATATGCAGTTTTTAAATTCATTAGATCATCCTATGCAAATAGTTATTCAGTCTAGGCAATTAGATATTGAAGGTTATTTAAGAAGATTAAATGAAGCGAGAAAAAAACAGACTAACGACCTATTAAAAGTACAAATAAACAGTTATATAGAATATATCCAAGAATTAATTGAAATAGGCGAAATCATGACTAAAAGCTTTTTTATTGTAATCCCTTATGATCCTTTAGGTGATAAATCCAAAAGTTTTTGGACAAGATTAAAAGAATTATTTACACCTGGTAAATTGATAAAAATTAAGAGAGAAAAATTTTTAGAATATAAAGAGGATTTGCGCTTAAGAATCAATAATATTCAGTCAAATTTAAGAGGCATGGGTTTAGAAACCGCTGTTTTAGATACTCAGAGTCTGATTGAATTATATTATAATGTTTATAATCCAAGAACCAGCCAAAATCAAAAATTACGCGATATTAATAAACTTCGTATAGAACAATAATTTTATAAAATATGGCTTTAGAAGTACCAACACCTCAAAAAAATCAATCTTCTGGGGAGGAAGAAAAAAATCAGCAAAAAAAATCCGCAGAAGCAGCCGTTAAGGCAGAAGAGATTACCTTAGAAGAAGAAAAAGTTTATCGTAAAGGACAAGTCAGTGTTAAAGATTTAATTGCGCCGGCTGCTTTTAAGGTTAAACCAACTTATGTTATTTTGGGTGATACTTATGTTAGAACTATTTTTGTCTTAAATTATCCTCGTTATATAACTATTGGCTGGTTTACACCAATAATTAGTTTAAGCAAGACCTTAGATGTTTCTATGTTTTTTTATCCTGTAAAAGCAGAAATAATTTTAAAACAATTAAAAAAACGGGTGGGTAATTTACAGGCTCAATTAATGTCAGATATTGAAAAAGGCGCGCCACGTGATCCTATTTTGGAAACAGCTTTACGAGATATTGAAAAATTAAGAGATGATTTAACCCAAGGGATAGAAAGATTTTTTCAGTTTGCATTATATACAACTATTTATGCCAACAATGAAGAAGATTTAGACGAGTTGACTTCAGAAGTAGAATCAATTTTTGGTGGCAAACTAATTTATACTAAAAAAGTTTTATATCAGGCAGAACAAGGTTTAAATTCAACTATTCCGTTAGCTAATGACGAGCTTTTAATTTCTTTTAACATGAATACTTCACCGGTTGCTTCTTCTTTTCCGTTTATTTCATCAGAATTAACTTCTGATGAGGGGATTTTATACGGTGTAAACAGGCATAATAACAGTTTAATTATATTTGAAAGATTTTCATTGCAAAATGCCAATTATGTTGTTTTTGCTACCTCGGGCGCCGGTAAAAGTTACGCCGTAAAATTGGAAGTTTTAAGAAGTATGATGCTAGGTACAGATGTAATTATTATTGATCCCGAAAGAGAATACGCGCATTTATCCGAAGCAGTTGGCGGAACTTATGTTAATATTTCTTTGGCGTCAAAAGAAAAAATTAATCCGTTTGATTTGCCAAGAGGAGTTGGCGATGCCAGCGCAGAAGATATTATTAGAAGCAGTGTAATTTCTTTAAAAGGTTTGTTACGTTTAATGCTCGGTGATTTAACAACCGAAGAAGATTCAATTTTGGATCGTGCTTTAATAGAAACTTATGCTTCAAAAGATATTACGCCACAAGCTGATTTAGCAAAAATTGAACCGCCAATTATGCAGGATTTGCAGAATATTTTGGAAGGCATGGAAGGTGCTGAAGATTTGAGTTTACGTTTAAGAAAATATACTGAAGGGACTTTTTCCGGCTTATTTAATCAGCCGACTAATGTTGATATGAGAAATCAGTTGGTTTGTTTTAGCGTTAGAGATTTGGAAGATGAATTAAGGCCAATAGCTATATATACGATCGTAACTTATATTTGGAATGTAGTACGTTCTCAAGTAAAGAAAAGAATTTTAGTAATTGATGAAGCTTGGTGGTTAATGACACATGAAGATTCAGCAAAATTTATTTATGCTTTAGTAAAAAGATGTAGAAAATATTATTTAGGTGTAACTACTATTACCCAGGATGTAAATGATTTTTTGAACAGTCCTTATGGCCGCGCAATTGTAACCAATTCAGCTTTGCAATTACTATTAAAGCAATCACCTGCAGCGATTGATAATATTCAAAAAGTATTTTTATTGACTGAAGGCGAGAAATACTTACTTTTGGAATGTGGTGTTGGTGAAGGTATCTTTTTTGCCGGTAGAAAGCATGCGGCAATTAAAATAGTGGCTTCATACAGTGAAGATCAATTGATTACGACTGACCCCAAACAATTATTAGAGATTGAAGCTTCAAAAAGGGAATTTGAAGAAGAATCAGGCGGTGCTGTAGCTGAATCTGCTGAAAGTCAACCCAAAACTCCGCCTAAAACAGGCGGTGGAGTGGAAGAAATTGATATTTAATTTATTATAAAATTTATTATTAAGTAATAAAATTATATGGCTGAACAGTCAAAAGAACGAGCAAAAAAAATAAAGAAAATCATTATTTTGGCGGTAATTTTATTATTACTTTTGATTATTGCTGCTATTATTTATTTATTATTAACTTATTTTAATGTTGATCAAGCACCGCCACAAACAAATTTAAATGCCAACACAAATCAGCCAGCTGCTTTGCCTGATCAGCCTTTACCTGATTTAACTAATTTTAATAATACCAATGCGACGGTTTTGTCTGATTCGGAGGCTTTAAATGGTGAAGTTGAGGAAGTTAATCAAGCCGAGCAAGTAAGCGTTTTATTAATAGCCGAAGCATTTGCCGAAAGATTTGGCAGTTATTCTAATCAGAGTAATTATGCTAATTTGGATGATTTATCAGTTTTTATGACTGAATCAATGACTGATTGGGTTAATAATACTTATAAAGAAAATTTAAGGCAACAAAATCCTGATTTTAATACTTATTATGCGATTGAAACTAAAGCTATATCAAAACAAGTGGAAAATTTGGATGAAGAAGCCGGTGAAGCAGAAGTCATTGTAAAAACACAAAGGCAGGAATTTAATAATGATATAAATAATCCCGATGTATTTTATCAGGATATTTTATTATCATTTGTTAAAATTGATGACGAATGGAAAGTAGACGGTGCTTATTGGCAATAATTTGAGTCATTAGTCACTGGTAATTAGTTATTGGGAATATGGATATATTAAAATTGAAAGATTGGTTTATTGATTTAATTTTTCCTAAAGAATGCATTAGTTGTGGCTTGGAAGAAACTTATTTATGCCACACTTGTTTTAAACGTTTGGAATTAAACAAACAATTTTATTGTGTTTTATGTAAAAAACAAACGAACCATAGTCAAATTTGCGAAAATTGTAAAAAAAAGACAGCTTTAAAAGCTGTTTTTGTTGTAGCTGATTATAATAATCAAATATTGCAAAATTTATTGCATAATTTAAAATATAATTTTGTTGAGGAAATTAGCGATTATTTGGGAGATCTGATAATTCGGTATCTTAAAGCCAATAATATTTTAAAAATTTTTCAAATTAATTTTGATAATACTATAATTTGTCCCGTGCCTTTGCATAAAAAGCGTTATTTGGCCAGAGGCTTTAACCAAAGTGAGCTTTTGGCCCAAAAATTAAGTGTATATTATAAAATCCCTACACGAAATTTATTAATTAGGCAAATTAATACCATGAGCCAGGTTAATTTGAATCGGCAAGAAAGACAAACCAATCTTAAAAATGCCTTTATTTTTAATAATCAGGAATCAATAAAAAATAAAAAAATTTTATTAATTGATGATGTTGTAACAACTGGCAGTACCTTAATTGAATCAGCTCAAGCTTTAGAACAAAAAGGTTTTAGTGAAATTTATGGTTTAGTAATAGCCCAAAGAGAGGATTAATACTTTTTATGCTGAGAGGATTGGATTTAAAAATATGCCCGATGGCTTAACGGAGGAGGATTCTGCAGCCTTTCTACTCCACATAAGAAAAAATTTCACCACAAAAGTGCTAAAATTTTTCCTGCGGAGAGGGAGGGATTCGAACCCTCGGCCCCGTTGCCGGGGCTCCGGTTTTCAAGACCGGTGCATTCGTCCACTCTGCCACCTCTCCATGATAAAATATGTTGTTGGAATCGATTTTCTAAATTTGCAGTATATCCAATATATATTTTTTTTTATCTTTTCCAATTTTAAAATTAATGGTTCTGGTTCGGGCGGAGAGGGGGGGATTCGAACCCCCGCGCCGGCATAAAACCGACCTACAGGTTTAGCAAACCCGCCCCTTCAACCACTTGGGTACCTCTCCTGGGTTTCTTAACCTATATTTTAGCTTAGTTTAGAGAAAATGTCAACTGTTAATAAATACTTGAAATTCATTGATTATTACGTTATAATATAATTAATAATACTTAAATAAATTATTATGGCCCAAAAAAATATGGCAGAAAAAGATTTTGGTGAAACTTTTTTTGAATGGGAAGTTCCGGAATTTCCTGAACATACCAGGAGCTATCTTTGGTATGCAGCTACATTTTTTTTAGTCGGTGTTTTTATTATTTATAGCATATTTACTGAAAATTTTCTGTTTGCTTTGATTATTATTTTATTTGTATTTATTCTTTTTTTAAGAATTTATGTTAAGCCGAGAAACCTGAAATTTAAAATAACAGAAGACGGTATATTATTAGGCAACCAATTTTTCAATTATCGTAATATTAAAAATTTTTATTTTATTTATGATCCGCCGGAAGTTAAGAAAATATTTTTCACCTTAAAAGGTTTTTCGCCTGATTTTTCCGTACCTTTGGATGATATGAACCCTTTAGTTATTCGTGAAAAATTATTAGATTATATTGATGAAGACTTGGATAGAGAAAATCAGTCTTTAGATGATCAGCTGGAGACTATTTTAAAATTATAATAATTATAAAATTTAGATTTTAAATAAAGGGAGATATTTTTTATCTCCTTTATTAATTTAAAAATTACTTAGTCCCTGTAGTTCAACGGATAGAACACGAGATTGCGGATCTCGCGATGCAGGTTCGATTCCTGCCGGGGGCATCCCAATTATATGTATGATTTAGAGACATCAATTGAAAAATTAACCAGTGTTGGTAAGACAACCGCTCGACTTTTAAATAAAATCGGTATTAATACTGTTTTTGATTTGATTTATTATTTTCCTTTTCGTTATGATGATTTTAGCCAAATTATAAAAATCAATCAATTATTGCCCAATCAAACAGTTACGGTTAAAGGTAAAATCATTTTAATTAATAATCGCCGTAGTTTTAGAAAAAAAATAACTATTACAGAAGCCTTGATTGAAGATGAAACCGGTTCAATTAAAATTATTTGGTTTAATCAGCCATTTTTAATAAAAAATTTAAAAACAGGAGATCAAGTATTTATTTCAGGCCGAGTTGAGTTTGATAATTTAGGTTTGCAATTTGTTTCTCCTGCTTATGAAAAAGCTAAAAAAGGCCAAAATTTAAATACCGCAAAAATTATTCCGGTTTATTCTGTAACCGGTCGTTTAACACAAAAACAAATACGTTTTTTAATTAATCAAGCCTTAAAATCAGTTAAATTAATAAAAGATTGGTTGCCTAATCAGATTAAAGAAAAACATAATTTGTTATCTTTAAGCCAAGCTTTATCAATAATTCATTTCCCTCAAAATTTTAAAGTTTTAGAGCAAGCTCTTTATCGTTTGAAATTTAATGAGCTTTTTTTAATTCAAGCTAATAATCAATTATCTAGGCGTTATTTGGCTAGAAATAAGGCGGCTAAAATTAAATTTAAAGAAAAAGAGATTGTTGATTTTGTTAAATTTTTACCTTTTGAATTAACAGCTGATCAAAAAAAAGCTGCTTGGCAAATTTTTTTGGATTTGGAAAAAGCCAAACCAATGAATAGATTATTGGAAGGAGATGTGGGTTCAGGTAAAACAGTGATTGCTGCACTGGCTATGTTAAATGTTATTTTAAATAAGAAACAGGCTGTTTTGATGGCACCAACTGAAATTTTGGCTAAACAGCATTTTATTACATTAAATAAATTTTTTCAAAATTTTAATTTTAATATTATTTTGCTTACTGGTAGCGAGCGTATTTTAAATAACCAAGCAAAAATAAAAAAAGATGAATTTCAAGAAATAATAAAAAACGGTGAGGCGGATTTAATTATTGGCACGCATGCCTTGATTCAGGATGATTTGCAATATAATAATTTAGGCATGGTTATTATTGATGAACAGCATCGTTTTGGCGTAGAACAGCGAAAAAAATTAAAAGAAAAGAATTTAAATAAAACAGCTCCTCATTTTCTTTCTATGACGGCTACGCCGATACCGCGCTCTTTAGCCTTGATTTTATACGGTGATTTGGAATTATCAATGATTAAGCAAATGCCTCTGGGCCGTAAAAAAATAATTACCAAGCTGGTTGCTGAAAAAAATAGAAATCAAGCCTATCAGTTTATTCGGCAAGAAATTCAAAACGGCCGGCAAGTTTTTGTTATTTGCCCTTTAATTGATGAATCTGATAAATTAGGTGTTAAATCAGTTAAGCAAGAATTTAAAAAGCTGGATAAATTTATTTTTCCCGAATTCAATATCGGGCTTTTGCATGGTAAATTAAAAGCTCAGGAAAAAGAATCAATCATGCTTGATTTTAAAAATAATAAAATAAATATTTTAGTTTCAACATCTGTAGTTGAAGTGGGGATTGATATACCGAATGCCACTATTATGATGATTGAGGGAGCTGATCGTTTTGGTTTGGCGCAATTACACCAGTTTCGCGGTCGAGTGGGCAGGGGGGGGTATCAATCTTATTGTTTTTTGTTTACTGATAATTATAATAACAAAACTACTGAAAGACTATCAGCTTTGGTTAAGTCAGCTGACGGTTTTGCTTTGGCTGAATATGATTTAAAATTTCGCGGACCTGGTGAAGTTTATGGTACCAGGCAATCAGGCATGCCGGATTTAAAAATAGCCAGTTTAACTGATTTGGATTTGATTAATTTGACTAAAAAAGAAGCTGAGGAATTTTTTGATAAAAATAATTTTAAAAATTTTCCTTTATTGAAAAATAAATTAGAGCAAATTAAAATAATTGCTCATTTAGAATAATTTTTATTATTTTTGAGAGATAAAAGGATTATCTTTTAGATAATAACGCCAGAGTTTATTTTTATATGAACCTGCATAATCAATGCCAATTCGTTTGGTTTTTTTTATTTGGGATGATGTTATTGTTTTCTGATAATTTTGCGCCAAATAAATTTTTTGGCTGCTGATTAAATTTTCTCCATTAAGTTTTTTATCAATCATAAAAGCTTGGCAAAATTTACCCGGCCCATTGGTTAGTCTAGTTGGAAATTTTTCAGATTGAACAATAGGCAACTTTCTGTTTTTATGTATTGTTTTTAAACCTTCAATCGGTTCAACTGATCTGATTAAAACAGCAGCTGGGAAGTCTTTTTTTTCTGTCACAATATTAAAACAATAATACATGCCATAAATTAAGTAAATATAGGCTAAACCTGGCTGATCAAACATTAATTTGGTTCTTTTAGTCTTGCCTTTTGAAGCGTGTGAAGCCAAATCATGGGAGCCATAATAAGCTTCTGTTTCGCTTATTTTCCCAATTAACGTTTGATTTTTAAATTGCCTGATAATATATTTACCAAGCAAGGCAGGCGCCAGCTTTAAAGTTGGTTTTTGGAAAAAATCAATATTTAATCTTTTTAACTTATTTTTCATAAAATAAAAACAGCGGTAAAAATTGAGGCTGTATTTTTTTTAATTAAAATATTTGTTTAATGGCTTCGTTTATATTTTTGACCATAATCAAACCGCTTTTATTGGTTTTAATAACCGGTGTAATAATATTTTTAAATTTTAATTTTTGGGCTTCTTCGATTCTTTTATCTATTTGATAAACCGGCCTGATTTCACCGCCTAAGCCGACTTCGCCTAAAATTAAAGTATCTGGCAAAATAATTTTATTTTTTAAAGAAGAAATAATTGCCAAACAAACAGCCAGATCAGGCGCTGTTTCAGTTATTTTTAAACCGCCGACAATATTTAAATGTGTATCTTGGTTGACTAAAGGAGTATCAGCGCGTTTAATTAAAACCGCAATTAACATTTGCAAGCGATTTAAATCAAAACCGGCTGTTTTTCTTTGCGGATAGCCAAATAAAGTTTTACTGACTAGAGCCTGAATTTCAATTAAAAAAGGCCGGCTGCCTTCCATAATACAAGTAATAGCCGAACCGGAGATTGGTTCTTGTTTTTGGCTGAAAAAAAGTTCAGAAGGGTTTTTGACTTCAATTAAGCCTTGGCCGGTCATATCAAAAATTCCCAATTCATTAGTTGAGCCAAAACGGTTTTTAACGCAACGCAAAAGTCGATAATTATCAGTCTTAGAGCCTTCCAAATAAAGCACGGTATCAACCAGGTGTTCCAGTGATTTGGGGCCGGCAACTTGGCCGTCTTTGGTTACATGACCGATAATAATAATTGATAGATTGTGTTTTTTGGCAATTTCTAAAAGTTTAACCGTGCAGATACGAACCTGATTAACTGAACCGGCTTCGGATGGCAATTCATTGGAATACAATGTTTGAATAGAATCAATAATTAAAAGACTGGGTTTTTCTTCAATAGCAAAGGCTATTATTTTTTCAATATTATTAGTAGCTAAAAATTTAAGATTTTGTAAAGGTAATTTTAAACGGTCAATACGCATTTTGATTTGGCTGGCTGATTCTTCACCGGAAGCATACAAAACCGGCTGTTTGATTTGCTGACTGATTTGTAAGATTAGAGTTGATTTGCCAATACCTGGTTCGCCGCCCAATAAAGTTAAACTGCCAAGCACTAAACCATTACCAACGACCCGATCAAATTCACTAATTTGAGTCTGTAAACGGCTAAAATTTTCCGGCTGTTTTTTTTGAAAATCAATTAATTGATTTTTATCAATTTTAATTTTTCGCTTGTCTGCTGATTGATTTTCCGATAATTCTTGAAGCATAGTACCCCAAGAACCACATTCAATACAGCGCCCAGTCCATTTAGCTGATTGAGCGCCACATTTTGTACAATTATAAATTATTGAATTTTGCTTAGGCATTTGAGTTATTGGATTAATGTTTTTATATAATTATTTTAAAGCTAAATTGTTAATTTTTCAAGTATTATAAAAATGTCTACTCTATTATTAAGCAAGTAGACATTTTTTATTAATATTAATTATTTAAACATTGTGAATTATTAACTATTTTTCCCGGAGGTTTTTTATTAAGGCATTTTTCTTCGGACATAAAATTATACAATTTATCTTTACTTCCAGATTCTGAATATTCACAACAAGGCAATTTTTCTTGAGTTTTGGGACTTAATGATTTAAATTGTACTAAATTCGGATTAATTGTTTCTAAGATGAAAACAGCAAAAATAGCAATAAACATACCTAAAAAAGCTTTTAAAATCGTATTTTTAGCATTGCTAATTTTATTAGGCACACCACCGGAAATTATCCATTGGATACCGCCAACTATAATCATAACAATAGCTAATGAAATAATTGCCCCTGAAGCAAACACAATAATTGCCTGTATATATTCTCCAATAGTTGATCCAGAAACTGTAAAACTTTGTCGGTCACCAATGGGAATTTGTAATTGTAATTCAGTTGCCAGGGCAAAAGGAGCAATTAAACAACTTATGATTATTAGATTAAATAAAAAAAATATAACAAAAATAAGTTTTGAAAAGTTTATTTTAGGCATAATTTCAAATCATCTGATTTGTTGATCTATTAGATTCTTTAAAGTATTATAATTAATAAAGCCTTCTACTCGTTCACCATTAATAAAAACAGTTGGAATAGAAGTAATATTTAAACTTAAAGCTTCGGCAATATTTTGTTCTATAACCGGGTAATATTTATTATCCTCCAAACATTGATTAAAAGTTTCCAGATCTAGGTTTAATTGGTCGGCATATTGGCGGTATTTTTGTTTATTTAACATTTTCGGTTCTTGATATAATAATTTTTTATATTCCCAGAATTTGTTTTGTTCCCAGGCACAATAGGCGGCATTTAAAGATGGACGATTTTCCGGATGAGCAGTAATTGGTAATGATTTAAAAACAAAACGGATATTATTACCATAAAGCTTTTCCAAAGCTTGCAAATCATTTTGCAGGTTTTGGCAGGCTGGACAAAAGAAATCACTGTATTCAAATAAAGTTATTTCAGAGGTTAATGAGCCTTTAATTGGATCAAATTTATTAATTTGCGGTTTAGCTTGGCTGGTTTTGGCTAAACGTTCTTGATAATAATCTTCCATTTTTTTTATTTGCGCCTGATAATCCCAAAAAGAGCCGATAATTATAACAACAAAAATAAGTAAAATAATAATTGAAAAAACTATAAAATAAACAAATTGGAATTTCTTTTTAGTTTGTGAATTTTTTTGTTTATTAGGCATATAGTTATAAATTCATTTTTTTAAGTTGGTCAGTGCCTTGTTCTATCCAGTATAAATATTGTCCGTCTTCACTAATAATAATTTGATTGATTGTTGAAGGATAAAGCGGTTCAGCAATTAATTCTTTTGTACCGGTAGTTAGATCGATTTTATAAATATCATCAGGCGTTTTATTGGCTAAATCAGGCCGAAAACCCATACCGGTTTCTAGGTTTTGTGGTACGGCACAGTAAATTGTTGATTCCGCAGCAAAAGTACATTTATCAGCCCAGGTATTTAGTTCCAATTGATTACGGCCAGTAGCTAATAATTCCGGGTTAGTATTTACAACCCAAAGAGATGGATTATAATTTGAACGTGAATTAAAAACGCTATAAACCATTTTATCACCGCTAGGCGACCATTCAAATCTTAGATCACGGCCTTCAACTCTGAATTTTCTAAAATTTTCACTATTAAAACCAATTGGATAAACTTCTGCTCTGGAACCGTCAATTGATTCGCTATATAAAGCAATATATTGATTATTAGGCGCCCAATCAACATAAACACTTTCATCATTATCACCCATTTTTTCAATTTTACGATAACCAGTGCCATCAGTATTGGCAACAGCAATATAGCGGTTTTCTGGATCCAATCTCATATCTTTAAAAGCAATTTGTTCACCAGTATTAGAAAAAGTAAAATCTTTCCATTGAGCAGGTAGAGTAACTGATCTTTGCTGTTGAAAATCATAAATAATATTTGACCCGTCAGGGTATTCCATGACTGCTTTTTGAGTATTAGGTGACCAAGTTACATTTTCTACATTTTTAAAAGTAGTATCTGAAAAAAGTTGTTTTTCACCGTCAGGCGTAATACTGTAAAAGAAACCGGTTTCTTTATCATGATAAATTAAATCCCTGCCATTATTAGCTAGAGTCGGACTTTGAGCCGGGTTTGTTTCTATTGTATCAAAAGAAGTTATACCGCCACTAGCTTGAGGAGAAATAACCGGTCCTGGTACAGTCGGAGTAACGGGGACGGTTACTTCAGGAGGTAATACGCTAGGAATATTAACTGAAGGCGGGGCAACCGGGATATTTAAAGCAGGTGGTACTTCTGGTAGCCCGACTGGTGGGGCAACAGCCGGAGGTGCAACTGGTGGTTCAGGAGGTGAAACAAATGGTTGGAAAAAGACAAAATAAAGCACTAAAGCAATGGCAATTGTAACAATAACAAAGATTATAATTAAAAGTATTTTTTTTGTTTTTGGTGACATAATTTAGAATGATTAATATATTAAATTAAATTTTGCTGTCAATACTATGCTGTCAATACTATATAGAGAGAAAAGCGGCTATAATAAGTATTATTGGTGTTAAAATTATTAGTATGCCTATAACCAAACAAAGTAACACGAGTATATCCAGTCCAATAACAGCTATTATTTCCCCATATTTTAGTCCGGTTTTGGCTGTTTTTATCATCTTACCGCCTCCAGGAGCCTGAGCTAATTTATCCATTTTTGAAACCCATTCCTCACCAAAATCACAAAATAATTTTATACCACCAATATATTTTGCAATAAAATGAAAATTTATATATAAAAGAGTTAAACCAAAGCTATCAATTAAATTAAGCCATGATAGTTTTAATGCTTTAGCTGTGCCTTGTTGGCTAAATTTTTTCACTCCTTCTTTAGTTTGCTGAACTGCTTCTTTGGCTTGTTTTGTTTTTTGCTTTACTGATTTAGCCTTATTTAATGCTCGAGCAGTAGGCTTTTGTTTTTTGGGATCCATTTTAAGTAATTTAGATTGTTTTTCTATACCTTTACCAGCTTTTTTCATACCCTTGCCAGCTTTTTTCATACCCTTGCCAGCTTTTTTCATACCTTTACCAGTCGCTTTAACGCCTTTACCAGCGACTTCAGTACCTTTACCAGCGACTTGAGTACCTACGCCGGCTGCTGATGTCGCACCACCGGCTGCCATTAAAGGTATTCCAGCAATAGCACCCGCGCCTGTACTGCTAAGAGCTGAGCCAGCAGACATCATGCCTCTGCCACCTGCTTGTAAACCTTTACCCGCAGCCTGTGCTCCCTTTCCAGCGACTTGCATGCCAGTACCCGTGGCTTTCATGCCAGTGCCAGCGGCTTTCATGCCAGTGCCAGCGGCTTTCATGCCTTGTCCGGCTCTTTTTGTGGTTTTTTGGGCTGATTGCAAATTTCTGCGTACTCCGGTTTCTTCTTCTGGCTGAAGCCTTTCTTGTCGGGGCGGGGCTGAATCACCAATTGACTGATTTTTAGGTTGTGATACTGCTTCAGGCATTGATTATTTGTAAATTATTATTTTTGATCTTAATTTTATATTTATGATCTGTATTTTGTTGAAATAATTTTTCTGATAATGGATTGGCAATCAATTCTTCAATGTTTTGTTTTATAAAACGGGCGCCTTGTTCTTGCCGGAAATTAGTATTTAATAAAAAATTAATAATTTTAGGCTCAAAATTCAACTCAATATTTTGTTTTTTTAATCGGGTTTGTAAATTTTCAAGTTCAATTTTAATAATTTTATTTAATGATTTTTTATCCAGCTGGTTAAAAATAATAATTTTATCCAACCGATTGACAAATTCCGGTGGGAAAAAATTTTTAATTTCTTTTTCCAAAGTTAAATCATTTTGCTGACTATCATTTTTATCAAAACCCATGATTTGTGATAAGTTTTTTGAGCCGAGATTTGAGGTCATGATAATCAAAGTATTTTTGAAATTTATTTTTTTACCTGTGGCATCAGCTAAATAGCCGTCATCAAGAATTTGTAAAAGTAAGTTAAAGACATCAGAATGGGCTTTTTCTATTTCGTCAAATAAAACAATTGAATTAGGATTTCTTTTTACTGCATCAGTTAATTTACCGCTTTCTTTGTAGCCGACATAGCCAGCCGGTGCACCGATTAATTTTGAAATATTAAATTTTTCTGAAAATTCCGACATATCAATTTTTATCAGACTATTTTGATTTTCAAATAAAATTTGATTTAAAATCCTGGCAGTATAAGTTTTGCCGGTTCCGCTGGGCCCAATTAAAATAAAAGCGCCCAAGGGTTTATTTTGTTCAGCAATACCGGCTTTGTTTCTTCTGATTGACTGGGCTAAAATATTCAAAGCGTTATCTTGTCCGATTATGTGTTTGGCTAAATTTTTTTCCAAATTTAAAAATTTTTTCTTTTCTTGTAGCAGTAATTCACTATTAGGAATATTGGTAATTTTGGAAACAATTTGAGTGATTTCATTTTTAGTAACTATTTGTTTTTTGTTTTTTGTTTTGTTTAAATTTTTGATTTTTTGAATTTGCTCCTTTTTTTCTTTTTCTTTTATTTTTAATAAAATAGCTTGCTTAAAATCTTCTTGAATAATATTTTTTTCTTTATCATTTTGAATTTGCTCTAATTCTTTTTTAGCCTGTTTTAATTGAGCGGTTAATTTATTGGTTTTTTGTTTGATTTTAAGGCTGGAGGCTGATTCGTCAATTAAATCAATAGCTTTATCAGGGAAAAAACGATCAGTTATATATTTTTCACTTAAATAAACTGCAGTAGCAATAGCTTGGTCAGTTATTTTAACATTATGATAATTTTCATAATTAGATTTTATGCCTTGAATAATTGTGAAAGTTTCGTCAGCTGACGGTTCTTGCATTTTAACTAATTGAAATCTTCTTTCCAAAGCCGCGTCGTTTTCTAGGTGTTTTTTGTATTCTTCATAAGTAGTAGCGCCAATACAGCGTATTTCTCCTCTGGCTAGAGCCGGTTTTAAAATATTGGCCACATCCATAGCTCCTTGTGTTGAGCCAGCACCGATAATATTATGAATTTCATCAATAAAAATAATAATATTGGGGTCTTTTTTTATTTCATCCAGAATATTTTTCATTCTATTTTCAAATTCACCGCGAAACATAGTGCCAGCTATAACCAAGGCAAGATCCAACGCTAAGATTTTTTTATCAGCTAATATTTCAGGCACTTGACCAGTTATGATTTTTTTAGCCAAGCCTTCAACTAAAGCAGTTTTACCTACGCCTGGATCACCCAAGATTAAAGGGTTATTTTTTGTTCGTCTCATTAAAATTTCAATTAAACGGCTAATTTCTTCTTCACGCCCGATTAAAGGATCAATATTTTTTTGTATTTGTTTATCAGTTAAATCAGTCGTAAAAGCTTTTAATAATGATGTTTTTGTTGCCGTTGGATACGACGTTTCTCTTAATTCGTGGTAATTTTGTTCTGGCAGCTCATCAAAAGATGAAGTAAAATCGTGAAATTTAGAGGTACTATTAAAAATTATTTGAATTTGATTTTTAATGAAATCTAAATTTATTTTTTGCTGGTTAAGAATTTTTTGTAATTCAGTTTCTTGACTTTCAATAATAGCTAAAAGTAAATGTTCCGTGGCAATATAAGGATGATTATTTTTAAAGGCCAAAGCCGCTGATTTTTCAATTAATTGAACTGTTTCATCTGTAAAGTAAGGTAAAAAATCATTTTTTTGCGGCCCATTTGATTTAATTAGCTTTTTTTTAATATCAGCCTCTTTTAATTTAGCTTTTAATAATATTTCTGAGCCAATACTGCCTTTTTGTGAAATTAAAGAATATAAAATATATTCAGGTTTAATAATCTCAGTATTTAATTGCCAAGCCAAATTAATTGATTTAATTAAAACTTGCTTGTAATTGGTTGAAAAATTTTGAAGGATATTATTAGACATTTTGAATTATTTGAATTTTTGATACATGGCAAAAAGATAGATAAACGCAGTAAAGACCATAATAATAAAAATTATAGTGCTTAAAACCAAACCAATTATATCAAGTTGTAAAACTAGAACCGAAATAGTATTCAGAATTAAAATAATTAAAGCTAAAATAATTACATTAAAAATAACTTGGAATAATTTTTTTTCTGTTAGCGAAAAAGATTTTTTAATTGATTCAAACCAGCTAGTATTTTTATCAATTAATAAAAAAGGGCTAAAAATAAGATAACTGGTCAATAATATAGTAATAATAAGTCCAAAGATTAAAGAAATAATACCCAATATCAAATTATCTAAAGCAAAAAAGAAAATTGAAACATAAATGGGGATATTAAAAATAACAAAAAGAATATTAATAATAATTGTTAAAATTAAAAATTGCCAAAAATATTTTTTTATTGAATTTAAGTTTTCAATGAATTTTTTCCGAGGCTTTAAAAGAGAATTAATTATTAATAACTGAGCGATTACAGCAATAATAAACGTAACTAAATATGTAACAATAGTCCAAATTAGGCGATAAGTAAAGATAATATTAAAACTAACCACTCCGTAATAAAGTAAGGCAATATAGGTAAAAAAAGCAATTAATAAAAAAGCTAAAAGTAAACAAAAAATAAAAAATATAATTAAAAGGAGATCGAGCCAGCTCTTTTTTAATGATTGCCAAAAAAGAGAAATTAAATTAAGCTTAGACATTTTTAAAATTATTAATCATTAATTTAAAATAGCTAATCAGGCCATTTGTTGTAATTTTTCAACTCGTTCGTTAATTGGCGGGTGAGTGGCAAAAAGTTTACTTAAAAATTTTTTTGATTGACCAAACGGATTAGCAATATATAAATGAGCTGTAGCATTATTAGCTTTTTTTAAAGGCTGTCTGTTTTCATTGGCTATTTTTTTTAAGGCGTTAGCCAAACCTTGAGGGTATCTAGTTAAAAGTGAACCGTCAGCATCAGCCAAAAATTCACGTTTACGGGAAATAGCCAGTTGAATTAGTTTGGCAATTAAAGGTGATAAGATTGCCAAAACAATACCGGCAACTAATAAAACTAAACCTAGCTGACCCTTGTCACGGTCACTTTTACCCCATAAAAAACTGCGTATTAACCAGTCAGAAATTAAAACAATAGTGCCAACCAAAACAATCACAATCATCATTAAACGAATATCATAATTTTTAATGTGTGAAAGTTCATGAGCAATAACACCTTCAAGTTCTTCGTTTTCCAATTTATCAATAGCACCTTGGGTGACGGCAATTGAAGCATGATCTGGATCTCGGCCAGTGGCAAAAGCATTGATGTTGGGATCATTAATAATATAAATTTTAGGCATTGGCAATCCCGCTGTAATGCATAAATTTTCAACTAAACGATAAACATAAGGATTGTCCTGTTTTTGAATTTGCTTGGCTCCGGCTGTTTTTAAGGCGATTTTATCACCGGCAAAATAACTCGTTGCGGCCATGGCTAGTGAAATAATTAGTGCTATAACCGGACCGAAATAGCCAAAATCAGTTAATTGACCAAATAACCAGCCTAGGAAAAGGACAAATACAATAAAAATTATTACCAGGATAACACTACGTCTTTTATTAGCTTCAATTTGTTGGTACATTTCGGAAAATTATTTAATTAAGCAAATAGCTTAAAATTTAACTTTTGGCACTTCTTTTTCTTGTTCTGTCTCAACTTCAAAAAAGTCATATTTTTTAAAACCAAGCATACCGGCAATTAGATTATTTGGGAAAATCTGAATTTTGGTATTAAAATCTCTGACATTGCCGTTATAAAATCGGCGAGCGGCCTGAATTTTATTTTCAGTATCAGTTAATTCGTCCTGTAGTTTTAAAAAGTTTTGGCTGGCTTTTAAATCAGGATAATTTTCAGCCACGGCAAAAAGTGATTTTAATGTTTCACTAAGCATGTTTTCAGCTTGTGTTTTTTCTTCAATTGTTTCTGCTCCCATGGCTTGACTTCTGGCTTCCGTTACTTTTTGAAAAGTTTCTTTTTCATGAGAAGCATAGCCTTTGACTGTTTCGATTAAATTAGGAATCAAATCATAGCGTCTTTTTAATTGAACATCAATATCAGACCAGGCTTCTTCAACTCTATTTCGGCTTTTGATCAAAGAATTATAAACAGCAATCAGCCAAGCAGCAATAATAACAATTAAAATAATTATAATGCCCCAAATTGTCATAATTTTTTTGCTTAAATTAATTAGATTTTATATAATAAAAATAAGTAATACTGCTTTAATTATAATATAAAATAACTCGTAATGTCAAAATAAAATATCAACAGTATTTAATAATAATTAAAATTAAGCCTAGGAGGGAAGAAAAGGAAATAAAAATATGAAAATTTCTTTAAATTTAGTAAAAAAAATTAATTACTCATTTTTATTAATGTTTTTTTTGTTTTTACCTTTTAATAGTTTGGTAGCTGCTGAAGAAAATGATTTAGATTCAATAGAAATAGATGAACCAGTTTATGAAAATATTATTTTTCAAGCGGATCAAAATATTAATCTGAGCGGACAAATGAAGGACGATGTTTATTTGGCCGGCACAAATGTTTTGGTTTCAGGTGTAGTAGAGGGTGATATTATGGCAACTGGCGCTTATGTTGTTATAGATGCAGAGGTCAAAGGTGATGTTCGGGTGGCTGGGGCCACGGTTGTAATTAAAGGTAAAATTGATAATAATTTAACGGTTTTTGCTGCAGATTTGACTATTGAAGAAAGTGCTGAGATTGGTAAAAATATTGTTTTTGGAGCTGGTAATGTCAGGTTAAACGGTAAAGTAAATAAAAATTTATATGGTGGCGGTGGTAATATTATTTTAAATAATGAAATTTCAGGCAATGTTTATTTGGGCATTGATCCTGAAGGCACTTTGCTTTTATTACCTCAGGCTAATATTTATGGTAATTTGGAATATACCGCTAGGGAGACTGCAGAACTGCAGCCTGGTGCTCAGGTTCAGCAACAGGAAAAATTTAGCCAATTAATGGTAAAAGACCAAACCAAATTTTTTTCTAAAAATATTTTGAAGAGCATTTATTGGCTGGTTTGGTTTGTTATGCTTTTGGGCACTTTGTTAGTTGGTTTATTAATTATTGCTTTATTTAAAGATTTTACTTTAAAAGCGGTTAAATCATCTGAAAAAAATGTTTTAATGCATATTTTGAAAGGCTTAGTATTTTTGATCGTAACTCCTTTTGCTATATTTATTTTAGCCATGACAATAATTGGCATCCCTCTGGCTTTGATTGCAACCGCCATTTATCTGATTATTTTATACATAAGTAAAATTTTTATTGCTGTTTATTTGGGTAATAAGGTTATTAAATTATTTAATAAACAAGTTAAGGAAATTCAATTAGCCTGGTCAATGATTTTAGGTTTGGTTATCTTGTATATTTTATTTGCAATTCCGTTTTTAGGCATGTTGATTAAGCTGATCATTTGTTTGTGGGGTGTTGGTATTTTGCTTACTTTAGCTAAAAAACAATTTAAATTAGACAAAAAATAAATTTATGACAATTAATCAGGAAATTTTTAAGGCTTATGATGTCAGAGGTCTTTATCCAGAACAAATAAATGAAAAAGCGGCTTATAAAATTGCTCAGGCTTATTTGAAAATTTTTCAGCCTGACGGGGCGATTGTTTTGGGTAAAGATGTTCGTCTTTCTTCCCCCGGTTTATGGCAGGCGGCTGCCAAGGGGATTACCAATGCCGGGTACGATGTTATTGATATTGGCACGGTTTCAACTGATATGTTGTATTTTACAGTAGCTAATTATGGTTATGGCGGTGGCATTACAATTTCAGCTTCTCATAATCCAGCTGAATATAATGGTATGAAATTTGTCAGAGAAAAAGCCATAGCCGTTTCAGCTGATACTGGTATTATGGATATAAAAAAACAAGCCTTAAAGGAAGAAGAAATAATAGAGCCGACTAAAGGTCAAATTATAAAAAAAGATATTTTAAACGATTATATTAATCATTGTCTTGCTTTTATTGATATTACACAAATCAAACCAATGAAAATTGTGGCTGATGCGAATTTTGGTATGGCTGGAATTGTTTTGAAAAAAATCTTAGAAGGTCTGCCAATCGAAATAGTTGAATTGAATTTTCAGCCTGACGGGGGGTTTCCTAAAGGCAGACCTGATCCCAAAATTTTTGAACGAAGAAAAGAAGTGGGAAGTTTGGTAAAAAAAGAACAAGTTGATTTTGGAGTGGCTTGGGATGCTGATGCTGATCGTTGTTTTTTCTTTGATGAAAAAGGAGAGCATATTGACGCTTATTATATTACAGCTATTTTGGCTAAGCATTATTTAGGCAAACAGCCCAAGCAAAAAGTTTTATGTGATGTCAGATTGGTTTGGGCAATTGAAGATGTGGTCAATGAATTAGGCGGGCAATTGATTATTAATAAACCGGGCCATGCTTTTATTAAAGATACGATGAGAAAAGAAGATATTTTATTTGGAGGAGAAACATCCGGTCATTATTATTTTAAAGATAATTTTTATGCTGACAATGGTATGATCCCTTTTTTATTGATTTTAGAAATATTATGTTTGTCAGATAAAAAAATTTCCCAGATAGCTGATTATTATCGTAAAAATTATCCTAATTCAGGTGAAATCAATAAACAAGTCAAAGATAAAGATGCTGTTTTGCAAAAAATTGAAAAAGAATATCAAGACGGGAAAGTCGATCATATTGACGGTGTTTCCGTTGAATATGATGATTGGCGTTTTAATTTACGCAAATCAAATACTGAACCGGTTATCCGTTTAAATCTTGAAGCCAAAACACAAAAATTGGTTGATCAAAAAACTAAAGAAATTTTGCAATTAATTAAATAAATAAAAATGAAAATAGGTATTTTTGATTCAGGTTTAGGTGGTTTAATAATTTTACAAGAAATTATCAAGCAACTGCCTCAATATGATTATGTTTATTTGGGTGATAATGCCAGAACACCTTATGGCAATCGTTCACAGGAAGTGATTTATGATTTTACCAGACAGGCGGTTGATTTTTTATTTAAAAAAGATTGTCAATTAATTATTATTGCTTGTAATACTGCTTCAGCTGAAGCTTTGCGAAAAATTCAGCAACAATGGCTACCTAAAAATTATCCGGATCGCAGAGTATTGGGAGTGATCCGTCCGGTTGTTGAAAAAGCCGTAGAAGTTTCTGGTGGTAAAATTGGCGTAATCGGTACTAAAGCAACAATTAATTCCCAGGCTTATATTAAAGAAATTGCCAAATTAAAATCAGAAATTGAAGTTATCCAGCAGGCAACCCCTTTGCTTGTACCATTAGTTGAAGAAGGCTGGCAAAAATCTGCTATAAACAGAAAAATTTTACGTAAATATTTAAGGCCTTTAAAACTCTCTAAGATTGATACTTTGATTTTAGGCTGTACTCATTATCCGATTTTATATAAGCCGATTCAATCGATTGTTGGGAAAAGAATTAAAGTTTTACATTCAGGTCAAATCGTGGCAGAATCATTGGCCGATTATTTGGTTAGACATCCGGAAATTGAAGAAAAATTAGATAAAAAAATAAATTATAAATTTTTTGTAACTGATTGGTCAGAACATTATCAAAAATTAGGCCAAACTTGGTTTGGTAAAGATATTAAGTTTGAAAAAGTAGAATTAAGATAAGAAAATTAAAGATTTGATTTTTGTGTTTATTTAAGTTAAAATTAATTTATTAATTAGGTATTGAAAATTGGGAATTAAGTATAATATTTAATTTATAATTTTTAATAATCTAATTTAAAAAATACATGCTTACAACTGTATTGATTTTTATAATTATACTGGGCTTATTAGTTTTTGTTCATGAATTTGGCCATTTTATTACTGCTAAAAAAATGGGCATGAAAGTTGAGGAATTTGGCTTTGGTTTTCCGCCTCGAGCCTGGTCTAAAAAAGGCAAGGATGGAGTTGTTTATTCAGTTAATTGGATACCTTTGGGCGGTTTTGTCAAAATTAAAGGTGAAGAAGGCGGTAATAGAGAAGATCCAGATAGTTTTGCCTATAAAAAGCCGTGGAAAAGGGCGATTGTTTTATCAGCCGGTGTTTTTATGAATTTTTTATTATGTGCTGTTTTATTGTCAATTGGTTTTTTGATTGGTTTGCCACAGGCTGTAGATCAAGAAGCGTTGGAACAAGGATTAGTTAAAGATTATCGGGTGCAAGTTGTTTCTGTCTTAGATGATAAACCAGCTCAAGAAGCCGGGGTTGACTTGGGAGATCAGCTTTTGGCAGTTGACGGACAGGAAATCAAGGGTGTTAGTAATTTAATTGAATATAATTCTGATAAAATCGGGCAAACAGTTACTTATAAAATTGCCAGAGATGATCAGGTTTTAACTAAAGAAATAGAAGTAGTTGATATTGGTAATGGCCGAGGTGGCGTTGGCATTGGTTTAGTTGAGACTGGCATAGTGTCTTATCCTATTCATCAAGCAGTTTGGCATGGTTTTAAATTAACCGGAGTTTTAACCAAAGAAATCGTTTTTGCTTTTGGCGGTATAATTAAAAATTTAGTGATTGGCCAGCCAGTCGGCGTCCAGGTTTCTGGTCCGGTTGGTATAGCAGTTTTAACAGGTCAGGTGGCCCAATTAGGTTTTATTTATATATTGCAATTTACTGCCTTATTATCTCTAAATTTAGCTATAATCAATTTTATACCTTTTCCGGCTTTGGACGGTGGTCGTTTGGTATTTTTGGCAATTGAAAAAATTCGTAATAAACCAGTCAGTCAAAAAGTTGAAGGTTTGATCCACATGATTGGTTTTTCACTTTTAATGTTATTGGTAATTGTGGTAACTTTTCAGGACGTTTTGCGTTACGTTGATTTTGCTGGAATTTTTGGCGGTTTTTTTCAATAGTATTAGCATATTTGTAAATATTCATAAATTCGTATGGAAGTAGATATTAAAAAAATAAAAGAGTCCGCCTTTGCATAAAGCTTCGGCGGACGCAATTAAGGATATATGGAGTTAAATATAAAAAAAATAAAAGAGCAAGCTTTTGAGGAAATTGAAGAAATAAAAAGCTCAGAGGAATGGCAAGAGATTCGTAATAAATATTTTTCCCGAAAAAGCGGGGAATTAGCAAAATTAATTAAAGATGTTAAAGAAGTTTCAGATGATTTGAAGCCCAAATTTGGTACTTTAGTCAATCAAGTTAAAGAAGAAATCGGTTCGGCTTTGGATCAAAAATGGGCTGAATTGGAAAAAGATCAAAGTAAAAATTTGGACAAAGATTTTATTGATGTAACTTTGAATATTGATAAATATAAATTAGGCCATTTACATCCCATGACTCAAATTCAGACTGAACTGGAAGATATTTTCAAGTCAATGGGTTTTATGATTTTGGACGGACCAGAATTGGAATCTGATTATTATAATTTTGAAGCTCTGAATATTCCGTCTTGGCATCCGGCGCGTGATGCTCAGGATACTTTTTATGTAGAAGAATTACCAAATTCAGGTAAAGAAAAATTAGTTTTACGTACGCATACTTCACCGGTTCAGGTAAGGGCTATGCAAAAATACGGAGCGCCTTTGCGTTGTGTTGTGCCAGGCCGGGTTTTTCGTAATGAAGCAACTGATGCTTCTCATGATCATACTTTTTATCAATTGGAAGGTTTAATGATTGATAAAGATATTTCCATTGCCAATTTGGTGGCAGTTATGAAAGAAATGTTATCAGCGATTTTTAAACAAGAAGTTAAGGTTCGTTTAAGACCGGGTTATTTTCCTTTTGTTGAGCCTGGTTTTGAATTGGATTTTGGCTGCTTGATTTGTCAGGGTAATGGTTGTTCGGTTTGCAAACAAACAGGCTGGATTGAATTTGTTGGTTCTGGTATGGTGCATCCTAATGTTTTAAAATACGGTGGGATTGATCCTGATAAATGGTCTGGTTTCGCGTTTGGTTTGGGCACTACCAGGCTGGTAATGATGAAATATAGCATTGATGATATTAGATTATTACAATCAGGGGATTTGAGATTTTTAAATCAATTTTAATATGACTGTTGAGAGAAATAAAATTGTAAAATTTTGTGAGGAATATTTGAGGGTGAATGAGTTTGAAGATAAATGTCATAATGGTTTGCAAGTTGAAGGCAAGTTAGAAATAAACAAGATTATAACTGGAGTCAGTTTATCACAAAAATTAATCAAACAGGCGATTGCTAAAAAAGCTGATATGCTGATTGTTCATCATGGGCTTTTTTCTGGTACTTGGGGAAGCAGCCTACAAATAACCGGTTTGTATAAAAATAGATTAAAATTATTATTGGAAAATGAATTGAATTTAATGGGCTTTCATTTGCCTTTGGATGCTCATCCGGAAATCGGTAATAATATTAGTCTTTGTAAAATTTTGGGTATTACTCAAAAAACAGAACCGCTTGATATTGGTTTTATCGGAGAATTAAAAACCGAAATGAATTTGACTGATTTTGTTAAATTGGTTAATGAAAAGCTGCAGACTGATTCATATTCTATTGCTGCCGGACCTGATAAAGTAAAAAAAATCGGTGTTATTTCCGGTGGTGCCTCTCCAGATTTTAAAGCTTTTGCTCAAGCCGGTTGTGATACTTTTTTAACAGGTGATGTGCGCGAGTCAGTTGTTCGCGCAGTAGAAGAAATAGGTATTAATTTTATAAACGCAGGGCATTATAATACTGAAAAATTGGGTGTACAGAATCTAGGAAAAGTTTTAGCAGATAAATTTGGAGTAGATGTGGAGTTTGTTGATGTGCCTTGTGAAATTTAATTAATAATGCAGAGATTAAGATAAACAATTATGTATATATCCCGCAATTGGTTAAAAGATTTTGTAAAAATACCAGACGCTTTAAGCGCTCAAGAGTTAGGCTTGAAATTGACCATGGCAATGGCTGAAGTCGAGGGTTTTATTGATCAAAAAGAAAGTTTGCAGGGAGTTGTGGTTGGAGAAATTTTGGAAATAAAAAAACATCCCAATGCTGATAAATTAAAATTAACAGTAGTTGATATTGATGATAAAAAATTAAATATTGTTTGCGGCGCTCCCAATATAGCCAAAGGGCAGAAAGTTCCAGTAGCCTTGGTCGGTACTACCTTGGCTAATGGTTTAAAAATTACCAAAGCTAAAGTAAGAGGCGAAGTTTCTGAAGGTATGCTTTGTGCTGAAGATGAATTGGGCTTAGGCTCTGATCATTCCGGCATTTTGATTTTGGATAAAAAATTAGTGCCCGGCACTTCCTTGGCCAAAGCTTTGGATTTATCAGATATTATTTATGAAATTGATAATAAAAGTTTAACTCATCGGCCTGATTTATGGTCGCATTATGGCGTGGCTAGGGAAGTAGCAGCGATTTTGGGTGAAAAATTGACTGATTATAAAGTTAAAAATTTTAAAGATGGCAGGGAAAAGTTAGAGATTAAAATTAATGATTTTCAGCTTTGTCCGCGTTATATGGGAGTAGTGCTTGAAGGTATTCAAATTGAAGAATCACCTGATTGGCTAAAAAGGCGAGTTGAAGCAGTTGGTATGCGCTCAATTAATAATATTGTTGATATTACCAATTATGTAATGCTGGAAATCGGTCAGCCTTTACATGCTTTTGATTATGATAGATTGGCAGGCCAGAGAATTATAGTCAGAACAGCCGAGCCTGGTGAAAAAATTAAGACTTTGGATGATGAAACCCGAAAACTTGATCAAGAAATGATGGTAATTGCTGATGCCAAACAACCAGTGGCTATTGCCGGTGTCATGGGTGGTGCCAATACAGAAATAGATAATAAGACTCAAAAAATTATTATTGAATCAGCTAATTTTAATCATGTTTCGATTCGTAAAACTTCGGCCAAATTAGGTTTAAGAACGGAAGCTTCAATCAGATTTGAAAAATCTTTAGATCCAAATATAAGCGAATTGGGGATTAAAAAGGCAATGGAATTAATTTTACAGGTTTGTCCTCAGGCTAAATTGGTCTCGCGAATTGAAGATGTTAAAAAATTCAAATTAGCTCAAGGTCCAATTGAATTAAGTTTTGATTTTATTAATAAAAAAATCGGTCAAGAGATTGAGCCTAAAAAAGTTATTGATATTTTAAGCAGTTTGGGGTTTACAGTAAAAAAGAAAAAAAATGGTATTGAAGTTACGGTACCGACTTGGCGGGCTACTAAGGATGTGGCAATTCCCGAAGATTTGGTCGAAGAAATAGCCAGGATTTACGGTTATGATAATTTAGAAGTTAAAATGCCACAGGCAGCAATGGAACGACCCGAAGTTAATAAGGAAAGTGAATTGGAACGTAAAATAAAAAATATTTTAGCTTATGGTTTTGATATGACAGAAGTTTATAATTATTCTTTTAATAGCGTGGCTCAAATTAGTAAATTGGGTTTAAAAATTAACCAGTATATTAAAGTAAGCAATCCTTTATCCAAAGAAACAGAATTGCTTAGACGTGATTTGGTGCCTAATTTGTTGGATAATATGGTTTTGAATAATCGTTTTTATGATGATATTAGCTTGTTTGAAATTGGTTCAACTTATTTAAAAGAAATAAAAGCGTTTAAAGTATCTGATAAACAAGAAAAATATTTACCTTTGCAAGATAAATGGCTAGGCGGTGTTTTACAAGAAAAAAATAATGATCAACCATTTTATATTGCTAAAAATATAGTGGCAGCTTTATTAAACAGACTGCATTTTGATTATAAATTAATAAAAAATAACCAATTGCCTATTTTTGCTAAAAAATCCAGCGCGATCAAAATTATGATTAATGATCAGGAGCTTGGTTATATCTCAGAATTGGCTGATAATTTATACGAAAAATTGGATCTTGATAGTAAATTGGCTTTTTTTGAAATTAATTTAACAAAATTAGCCAAGTTTTATTCGGATGAAATTAAGTATAAACAAATTCCTAAATTTCCAAGTATTGATTTGGACATTTCAATGATTATTGATAAGAATATTTTATGGGAAGAAGTCCAGGACATAGTTAAACAAACCGATAATGAGCTTATCCGCCAGGTGACTTTTTTTGATGTTTATGAGGGTAAAGGCATTCCAACAGGTAAAAAATCAATTGCTTTTAGAATTGAATATCGTTCTGATAATAAAACTTTAACCATGCAAGAAGTCCAGGTCATTCATGATAAAGTAATTAAAAATTTAGAAAAAAAATTAGGGGGGCAAATAAGAAAATAATTTAATACATATGAAAAAAATATTTAAAATTTATTTAATTATATTTATTTTCGGTTTTATTTTATCGCCCTTAAACCAAGCTGCCGCAGTAACAAGTTTGAATAATGTTAGTTTGGATGTTCAGCCAAGAAATATTAAAAGTCCGGCCACCTGGAGTATTGCTTTTAATATTCCGCAAGACAGCCAAGTCGGTCATATTTTGGTTTCTTTGGCCGGTATGCAGCCTGATTTAAGCCAAGCGCAACTAAATGTCTCTGGTTTGCCAAAAGGAACAGCTAAAGTCGGCAAGACTAATCCTAATTGCGTTTCTAATTGTGATGATATCCGTTATTATTTTGACAGTCCGGTCAATGTTAAGGCCGGAAGTTATATTGTTTTTACTTTAACTAATGTGATAAATCCTGATCAGCAAGGCCAGACTGGTATAAATTTTATTAATGTTTTTAGTTCTAAATATCCGCAAAGAGAGTTGGCGTTTAATGCCAATGATTATTTTATTCAATTGGAAGAAGAATCTGATGAAGTTTTAATTCCAGAAAGCGTAATCAATGAAGGACAGGTTAAAGCAGAAGAGATTAGCCAGGTTATGATTAATGAATTATTTTATCAGGAAGGCGCCAAAACAACTAAATTGTCAGAAATTGAGGATGCCGGTAATGTGCAAGATTTCACACTTGACCTTTTGGGCAAGGTTAAGGTTGTTTTTAAAGAACCGATTGATTTATCCAATGAGGAAGCCGTTCATTTTATTGCTAATATCGCCGATTACATGACTTTTAATTATTTATATTTTTGGGTAGCCCCGGAATTAATGAGTTATTTTCAGGTACCTGTGGAATTAACTTTTTATAATTTACCTTATGTTTGGGAGCCTGATATTTTGAAAGACAATGCATATGTTTTAGAAGAAGATGAAATAGAAAATTTTAATTCGGTAATTGTTGATGATCAGGCTCAGGTTTCATTTATTGTCAGAGAAGCTGGCGGGTATGGGGTTGTACCTCGCTTGGAAGTTTATATAAAAGATAATCAAGAAATAAAATCAGCTGATAATCAGGCAACTTTTACCGGTAGAATTTCTGATCCGGCAGCTATTATTAATATAAGCTTGAATAATAAAGAATTAAAAGATTTGCAGCCGCAAATAGATCCTAATACTGGTGAATTTTCTTTTATTGTGGAATTAATTGAAGGCGCTAATTTAATAGAAGTAGAGGCTGAAACCAATTACGGGGAAATTGATCCGGTCAGAAAAATTGTTCAGTATCAACAAACTGTTCCGGAAATTACTGTTAATGAAAATGATATTTTTAATCCGATTTATTATATAGTGATTATTTTAGTCTTTTTAGGTTTGGTTTTGGTGATTGCGATTATTTATTTAGTCAAAACCAAGAAAAAATGATATAATAGATTTAATAACAAATAACAAATAAATAAAAATATGATAGAATCAACCAAAGATATTTTATATATTGTAATTGCTTTTTGTGTTTTATGGTTTACGATTTTTGTTTGCTGGGCTGTTTATTATGTAGC
>WJKP01000013.1 GCA_014729025.1 Candidatus Buchananbacteria bacterium | reverse complement strand
TGATAACTGGTTTCCTGCCAAACAGAACGTAAAACAGGTGTAGCTGACCAAAAAACCTGTTTGCCATGATTTCTCAAAGAAACTTCCAGTTTTTCAGTAGTTTTACCGATTACATGATAACAACCAGTTAAACCATGACGACGCAAAACACCACGAATCGCATTTTCATCTTGTGGCAAGTATTCAATGACCAACCCAAGTTCTTCATTAAAAAGATACCTAAGCCAGTCGCAATCAGGTGTCTGCCGGAAATCAAGATCCAACCCACAATTACCAGCAAAAGCCATTTCCAATAACGTAGTAATCAAACCACCGTCTGACCGGTCATGGCCTGATAAAATTAATCCTCGAGAAATCAGTTTTTGCATTGCCAAGAAAGACCGGCGCAAAAGTTCAGAATAAACAACATCAGGACATTTATTACCGGTTTGCTTAAAAACTTTGGCCAAAGTACTGCCGCCTAAACGCTGTTTCCCTTTAGCCAGATCAATAAACATCAGCTTAGAACGACCTGGTTTTTTAATATCCGGTGTTACTTTAAATCTGATGTCAGGCATCGGCGCATAAGACGATATAACCAAAGTCCCCGGAGCTTTGACTGTTTCTATTGTTCCGTCCTGATGCTGAACTTTAGCAGCCATGCTCAAGGAATCTTTGCCACCGTCGATGACTGGCCCGTCCAGCTTAATGAGTAAATCACTCAAAGCTCTGGCAGCGTCGTACAAACGGGCACCTTCATCATCAAGCTTGGCAGGCCACATCCAGTTACCTGACATGCGAATATCCTGCCAATCAGAAATAACTGCCCAGCAAAGATTGGTTAAAGATTCACCAATGGACATACGAGCCATAGCTTTGGAATTTATCATTTCCAAAATCGGTCTTTCACCGATTGAAGTGGCTGCTCCGCTATAACCAAAATGAGAATTAGCTACCACAGCCATATCTGACAAAGGCAGTTGCAATTCACCAACTCGCTGAGCCTGAGCAATCAAACCGCTAACCGAATTATCAACCTTATTAACTGCCCATGATTTACAAGCCACGCTTAAATCGCGTAAAACTCGATTTAAAGCTTGGTTTATTGTTAAACCAAAAGGCAATTTTAACGATTTTAGTTGATTGTTTTGTCTTTTAAACTCAAAGTTTTTTTGCGGCACTTCAGCGAAAAGAGATTTGAGATCCAGATTAACCGGCATTGAACCGTCTTGATCTTCCACGCGAATATAACCGTCAGGGGTTATCTCACCAACCACAGCATACGGGCATTTTTCACGTTCGCAAATTGAGTCAAAAAGAGACAACTTTTCAGGTTTAATAATAATCAAGTATCTTTCCTGTGATTCATTGCCCCAAATTTCACGAGGCGAAAGAGTCGCATCACCTAAAGGTAAAGCTGACAGTTTAATGCGTCCGCCAACAGGTTCAACACCTTCAGGGATCGCATTACAGTTACCGCCAGCCCCCAAATCATGAATTGACTCAATAATATTATTAATTCCCATTGCAATACAGGAATTAATAACTCGTGAAGTTTTTTGCTCCATTTCAGCATCACCGCGCTGAACAGCATCAAAATCCAGATCAGCAGTATTATCACCCTGCATCATACTGGAAGCAGCTCCGCCACCCATACCAATCCGGTAATTAGGGCCGCCCAGAATGATAACCAAATCATTTTTTTGCGGTTCTTGTTTATCAACATGCTCGGCTCGCATCTGGCCTATCCCACCGGTAAACATAACGGGTTTAAGCCAAGCCCGACGACTTTGACCATTTCGCTGATCATGAGAGCGGGCATACCCCAAAATAACCGGTTCCCCAATTTTGTTGCCATAATCAAACCCGCCATTGCTTTCCTGCATAAGAATCTTTAATGGCGTGGCCAGATTGGCAACCAATGGTTCACTTAAGTTTTCCCAAGGCAAATCATAACCTGGTATCCCCAGACTGCCGACACAAAAACCAACCGTACCGGCAATCATCAGCCCGCCGCGACCGACTGCCTGAATATCTCGGATGCGGCCACCAGTACCAGTCTCAGCTCCAGGAAACGGAGCCACTCCGGATGGGAAGTTGTGTGTCTCGGCCGTAAATATTATGTGGTAACACAGTTGCCGGCCACTATAAGCCGAAGGACGATCCGAAAGTCGGGGCAAAATTGTCCAGCAATCAAAACCTTTAACTGCCGACGAATTGTCATGGAAGGCAATAACCGAATTGCCCGGCAGTCTTTGATAGGGCTCCATCACAATTTCCAGCAAAGTCTTAGGCATCTTTTGCCCGTCAATAATCATCTGGCCTTTGAAAAAGTGATGTCGGGAATGTTCGGAATTAGCCTGAGCCAGCTGAAACAATTCCACGTCAGTTGGATTACGCTTCAATTTGTTGCCAAAAAGATCTAGGTAGTAATCAAAATCCTGCTCGTCCATGCCCAGACCGTATTTTTCATTAGCTTCGTGAAGTGCGTCTATGCCTTGCTCCAGCAAAGGAATCTCACGGATCGGTTCAGGTTGTTTGTCGCTTAAAAAAAATTCCAAAGGCTGGGGATAGTGACATTCGGTCATGCGATCATGAAGCGCTGACACAAAGTCAGACGGAATTTCCTGCCCGTCAGACAGGAAGTAGCGCCGAGACATTTCAATGCGCGTAACATTTTTGATACCGCAAGCGCGGCAAATTGCCACGGCATTAGTTGACCAGGCAGTAGTAAAATGATTATTGGGACCAACTTCCACTATCTGCCCGTTTTTTTCCCCTTGTCCCAGAAAACTCCTAGTACTGAAATTTTCCTGCTCAAAAGTTTCAGATAAAAGCCACTTTAAAATGACTAGTTCTTCTGGTTCCAGCGGTTCGCTGATTTCTACGTTATAACAAACCTCTGTTCTTAAATCTAGAAGATCAAACTGATCTTCCAGGTCCTTAACCTCATCAGGTCGAATTAATCCTTGTCGGTAAAAATGTTGCAGCTTACCTTCTTTCACCATTTTCTCCTCCTTTATGGCTGTTTTGTTTATTTTTTTAAAACTTAAATCCTATTTTTTTTCAAAGTTCCATCTATTTAAAAACTAAAAAATTGCCCCCTTGTAAAAGACAATTTTTAGTTATTTAAAGAATAGGCCAATCAACTGACTTTGTCAATTAATCTTAGATTTAAATTTATTAATTTTACTTGTTGTTTTTTAAAAAAAATTATATAATAAATATATATGAAAAAACTATGACAAGAATAAAATACAAAAATAATAAATTAAAATACGGTTTATATTTCAATATGCTTGGTTAGGCATATTTTTTTAATCTTCATTTAAATAAAAATTTATTAATTATTAAGCAAAAAAATTATGAAAAAACTTATTTTTACCAGCTTAATGGTTTTACTGGTTATTAGTTTTATGCCAATACCTGGTCAAGCTATTACAGCCGAAACAACTTCCACAAAAACCGAATCCCAGGCTTTAAAACCAGGCTCTTTAATTAAAGCGGGGACAGGTTCTGTTTATTATTATGGCGCTGACGGTAAACGTTATGTTTTTCCCAATGAAAAAACTTACAAAACCTGGTTTGTCAGTTTTGATTTTATTATTACTATCGGTGACGAATTACTAGGTAGCGTACCGATTGGCGGCAATGTTACTTATAAACCCGGTAAAAAATTGGTCAAAATTCAATCAGATCCCAAAGTTTATTATGTAGACAAAAACGGCCTCTTAAGACATGTTGAAACAGCCGAAATTGCCAAACAATTATACGGAAGTGATTGGATGTATATGGTCGATGATATTCCAGATGCTTTTTTTATCAATTATACTGTTGGTTCACCAATAAAAACTGCCGAAACTACCGCAGTAGATTATAATTATTCAATAAACCAAGATAAAGAATTAGCTGATCAGCCTGATCCGTCTATCAGTCAATTAGGTTCAATTGAATTAAGCGGTACAACTATTGATGCCACGACAGCAAAATTAAATTGGACAGTTAATAACTTTTATTCTGAAAAAGGGTTTAAAGTAGTAATGTCAAACCAGCCTGATCCGGTATATCCTGGCAATGATTTTCATTATTTATCCAGTCCTGAGACCAGAAGTGATAAATGGCATGATTTATTCCAAAGCGGCACCTATTACTTCAGAGTTTGTGAATATTTAGACGGTAAATGCGGGATTTATTCTAATAATGTAGCTATTACAATGGGCGGAACCAGTTATAATGAAGATCGTTATATAAAATTATCAGGCACCAATATAGACACTGCTGCTAAATTAAGCTGGACTACTAATTTTAAATCAGCCAAAGGGTATAAAGTAGTTGTTTCAGAAAATACTAATCCGGTATATCCCGGTAATGATTATCATTATCTATCCAGCCCTGACATCAGAAGCGATAAATGGACTGGTTTAACAGCTGGTAAAACTTATCATTTTCGGGTTTGTGAATATTTGGGCGGTTCTTGCGGGCTTTATTCCAATGACGTAACCGTCACTATTTCTGGTTCTGCACCGATTACTGATAATTCCAATGGCACGATTACTTTAAGCGGTTCCTGGAATGACAGTAAAGGCAAGGTTATTTTAAACTGGAATGTTAATAATATGTATTCCACTAAAGGCTTCAAAGTGGTTAAATCAAATGAACCCAACCCTGTATATCCCGGCAACGACTATCATTATCTATCCAATCCTGATGCCAGAAGCGATAAATGGACTGGCTTAAATGCCGGCACGTATCATTTTCGGGTATGCGAATATTTAGGCGGGGCCTGCGGGATTTATTCCAATGACATAACAGTCACTGTTCCTGGAAAAATAACTGATAATTCTAATGGTACGATTACTTTAAACGGTTATTATGATCAAAGTTTGGACAAAGTCAGACTGGAATGGACTATTGGCAGTTTATATTCCGCCAAAGGTTTTAAAGTGGTAGAATCAACTCAAGCTTATCCGGTTTATCCCGGTAATGACTATCATTATCTATCCAGTCCCGATGCCAGAAACGATAAATGGGTCGACTTATCCAGTGGAACCCATCATTTCCGAGTTTGCGAATACTTAGGCGGTTCTTGCGGAATTTATTCTAATGATTTAACAGTAACAATTCCGTAAATAAAAAAATCAGCACAAATAAAAAAATGTCACCCTGAGGTTCTCGAAGGGTGACATTTTTAATACTTTTATTTGTAAAATTCTTCACAGGCAAATCCATACAACCTTTTTCTGTGCTTTTCACAACCATAGAAAAAAATTGTCTTTATTCTATTGTGAGTGTAGTACTTGGCAACTTTTTCGCAAAATTGACACCTCTTGCGACTCTTACTGCTAACCCGGATTATCGGCGGTGTCCAAATTTCGTCATCAGATATTCCATGACCTTGCAGCCAACCCATTATTCTTAATCCCTACTAACAGCGAAAAAAAATTGTGGGTAGTTAAATTTAGTGTCAGGAGTGTATCTTTGCCAATATACAGTTATTTTACCTTGCTTGGAATCATAACTAGTCATCTTAAGGCAATAATAATTGCCCCTGACTACTTTTAATGAACCGGGGAACCACAAAAAATTCTCATCATATCCCCTAAAAGGAAACAACTCTTCTATTCGACCGGGTTTTAATCCCTTATCTTCCATAAAATCAAAGACTTCCTGCACAATACACCCCCGAGACGCTTTGATGATAAATTGCTTTGAGATTTGCAAATCACTAGCAAACCATTCAGGAATATCTCTTGGCTGAATTTCAATCTTCTTTTGTTCGTCAATCATTTTTCCTTCCTTTCATTCAAACAACTCTTCAATATAATCCTTATAAATTTCAATTAATACACATATCATGGGAAATGATATTCCCACCATAATTATTTTGAGTATCACCGGCCCAAAATAAATGGTCAAAGGAATAATAATATAAACCATAATCAAATACAAAATAAAAATGAAAATTCCCAGCCAATCTTCACGATATAATTTTTTCATTACCAGTCCTCACCTTCAAAAAAATCATGCAAAAGAAAAAGTGTTGCAACCCAGAACGGATAGCCAAAGAATATAAGGATTAATAACTTTAATTCCCATCCGGGTAAAGCATAAACTGCAAAGGGAATAACAACAAATGATGCAAAACAATAAATAATCAAAACTATAAATTCAAACCAGTCAAAAAATTCCCGGTTTTTCATTTTTTAAAACTCCCACATTATATTTTTAGATTCACTACAATTATAATGTGCATGTGAAACTACTCTAACAGATTGATTACCATCAAGAAAAGTTGTTTCGTATTGATCAGAATAATGATAAGTAAAATGCTTAGCATTACGAAAAAAGCCGCGATGAGAAATCTTTTCCAGAATCATAATAATATCTTTAGTTGAATGATTACGATAGTCTACTTCAATTGAATAACTCCATTCATAAAATAGTTTATCATCCATAGCCGGGTCATGATAATGCGCACCTGGATTGTCATCTTCTAGTTCCTTACCTGTTTTGTATGCATCAATATGTAGTAATGTTTTTTTCTCAATACTTACAAGTTTTTCAAATAGTTCCATAATATTCTCCTTTTTTTATTTCTCCTCTTCAATCAACTGTATGTTTTCTGGAAGTTCTGACAAAAATTCTATTTGAGTAAAATCAACCCAAATAAATTTGTTTTTAATTAATTTATACTTCTTTCCTTTTTCATCACGCTGAAAGGTGTTTTCAAGGGGATGAAGCTTGCACAATCGCCCCGAGCCAAACCTTCTTTCAGAGAATTTATAATATTTACCTTTACAAACTACAAAAGAGTTTATTAATTCATCCAACAAAGTATCTGTATTGCTATCCATTATTTTTCTCCTTTCAAAGACCTATATTTCAATCTTCTTCACCTTGAAAAAGACTGAATTTAGGTGGGGAGCATGGGCTCCCCGTTTTACTAATTCAACATTTATTTTTTAATTATTTCTTCAATAATACAATTTACCGCCAGTTCCCAATCTTTTTGTCTAACAAGCCGGAATACTGGGTTATGCTCTTCATCCATAGCAGTATTTAAATAGCCATCCCAAATCCAGCCATGCTTTGCGCCATGATGATAATTTTCTTTATAATCACAATCCATGCTTGAACAAACCACAACCGGTTTATTATGAGCAATTGAATGCAAAACTACAATTAGTCCTGCCGGGGGAGGATTATCATAATTAAAAGCATGTCGATGTCTGGCATCTACAGCATTAAAAAACATATCGGTGATAACAGCATCCACATTTGAATTTTCAATTTGAAAAATCCACTCTATTAAATCTTTTTGCCCAGCCAATATACCAATAAAGTCATGGCCCGCTTTTTCAACAGCATCTTTTGCCTTATCAAGCTCGTCTTGTTTATCATCAATACAAATAATTTTCATTTTTCTTCCTCCTTTTCTTCTTTCATTTTTGCCTCCTCCTTTTTTTATAAATTTACTATCTTTATATCAATCTTCCTCTCCATGAGAAAAATTAAAAAAATGTAGGGAGATTACGCGATCTCCAACTTTTAATCTTCGCCTTCAGAATTTAGATAACCAATTTTTTTAATTATTTATCAGAATACTTAGTAAACCGATAGTGAATTGAACCATCGCTTTCACGACCATGAACAAGTATCGTTTTAAAAACCACCTTTTCATCACGAATAACTTCTATTGCTACGGCATTATTTCTATCTACATGCAGAATAACTTCGCTCCCTTCCTCAAAATGTAATCCAATATGCAAGCCATTTTCCCCAAGAATTTCATACTTCTCACCATTAACATAAAAAGTTGTAATACTATACTGACCTCTTGGAGAGTATACTATATCTATATCCTTAATAATACCCCGAACTTCTTCGCAATAGTTTCCTGGCTTCCAACTTCTTTCTCCAGACATACCACCATTTATTGTATACCTAAATCTTCTTACCCCTACACCCAATTCCTTCATTTCCATTCCTCCTTTCCCTTTTTTCTTTTTTAAAGAACTTTTAATATTTCAGATTAACATATTAAATAAAAAATGTCAAGTATTTCCGACTATATTACTTAATTCACATAAAACATTGACAAAATTAAGCATATTTGCTATACTACAAATGTAGTCAGTTTATACCAACATTTTTATAAATTTAAACCCATAATTTATGCTTCGACAGGCTCAGTATGACATTATGGGGTAAAAAAATATGGATATTAAGAATCAACTTGAAGAATTAGGGCTAGGAGGTAAAAAGGCAGATGTCTATCTGGCGGTTTTACAATTGGGTAAAGCCAGTGTAATGCAAATAGCAAAAAAAGCTAGAATTAAGCGACCGACTACTTATGATGTTTTAGAAGATTTATTGGCCAAAAATCTTGTTTCACAAACTTTTGATGGTAAAAAAAGATATTTTGTGGCTGAAGATCCTAAAAATTTAAAATTAATGATTCAAGAACAGGAAAATAAAGTTGATCAGGTTTTACCTGAACTTGAGTCGCTTTTTAACTTAATTCCACATAAACCAAAGATCAGATATTATGAAGGTGCTGAAGGAGTTAAACAAATTTACGAGGAATATTTAAAATCAAAAGAAAAAATTACTTATTATTTTGGCTCTGTTAAAGATGAAATTGAGTTATTAGGCAAAGATTATATGCAGGATTGGGTTGAACGCAGAATTAAAAAAGGCATTAAAGTTAAAGCGATTAGGCTTAAAGAAAGAGAAATGCCAATTAAAAAGTTTGGGCACGGTCAAAAATTTTTACGTGATTTAAAATTCTTTCCTCTTGAAATTACTGAACCTTTTAATAATATAGTGATTTTTGACAATAAGGTAGCAATCACCTCATCCAAAAAAGAAAGCTATGGAGTTATTATTGAAAGCGCTGAACTTGCCACTACTTTAAAATATATCTGGCAAGTTGTCTGGGAAGTTAGTAAGAGTAAATAAAAAATCAGCACAATTAACGTTTCATCGTCATGACGATGGGGCTTTTTTTAAAAACATGCTGATTTTATTTATACAATTGACTTTGTTATTTTTTTATTATAAAATAATTTCATATAACTCATAAAAAATTACTATATTATATGTCAAAAATACTTTTAAAAAATTTCTTAATTTTTCTAATCATTTTTCTGGTTATTGCCGCTTTATTTTCCACTTATAATGCCGCTGTTGAGCAGCCAAAAGAAATCAGTCTGGATAAATTGGTTGAGCAAATAGAAAATGAACAGGTCAAAACTATTGTGGTAAAAAATAACAAACTGGAAGTTGAATTAAATGACGGCCAAAAACAAATTACTAAAAAAGAATCAAATGAATCATTGACCAGCTTATTGAATAATTATGATGTTCCATCGGAAAAAATTAAACAAGTCCAAATCGATGTCAGAGAAGACGAAGGTCTAAGTTTTTGGTTAATTACTTTGCTGCCATTTTTAATCCCATTTTTACTGATTGGGGCATTTATATATTTTATGATGCGCCAAGTTCAGGGTGCCAATACTAAAGCGTTATCATTTGGACAAAGTAAGGCTCGTGAAATGAACCAAAAAGGAAAAGAAAAAATCACTTTTAAAGATGTAGCTGGCTGCAAAGAGTCCAAAGAAGAATTAATGGAAGTAGTTGAATTTTTGAAAAATCCTAAAAAATTCACTTCTTTGGGAGCCAAAATTCCTAAAGGCGTACTGTTAATGGGTGCGCCCGGTACAGGTAAAACTTTAATGGCCAAAGCTGTTTCAGGACAAGCCGGTGTACCGTTCTTTTCCATTTCCGGTTCTGAATTCGTGGAAATGTTTGTCGGCGTCGGTGCTTCCAGAGTTAGAGATTTATTTAAAAAAGCTAAAAAAGCTGCGCCTTGCATTATTTTCATTGACGAAATAGACGCTGTCGGACGCCAAAGGGGCACCGGACTAGGCGGTTCTCATGATGAAAGGGAACAAACCTTAAACCAAATTTTGGTGGAAATGGACGGCATGGAAACAAAAACCAATGTCATTGTTATGGCTGCTACTAACCGCCCTGATGTACTTGATCCGGCTTTACTTAGACCAGGACGTTTTGATCGAAGGGTTGTGATTGATATGCCTGATATTAAAGATCGTGAAGCAATTTTAAAAGTTCATGCTGAAAATAAAATTTTAGATAAAAATGTCAATTTAAGAATAATCGCTGAAAGAACACCCGGCTTTTCCGGCGCGGATCTTTCCAACCTTTTAAATGAAGCCGCTATTTTATCAGCTCGCCGAGATAAAAAAGTTGTTGAACAAATTGATATTTTAGACAGTATTGAAAGAGTTCTTTTGGGCCCGGAAAGAAAAAGTCATATTTTAAGTGATAAAGAAAAGAAAATCACAGCTTATCATGAAGCAGGGCATGCCTTAATCGCACACGAACTACCCAATACTGATCCGGTTCAAAAAGTTTCTATTATTTCTAGAGGCCAAGCTGCTGGTTATACTTTAAAACTGCCCGTTGAAGATAAACATTTACATCCTCGTTCAGAATTTATTGATGAATTAGCTGTTTTATTAGGTGGCTATATGGCTGAAAAACAAATATTTGGTGAAGTCACAACCGGCGCTGCCAATGATCTGCGTGAAGCTACTAAATTAGCTAAAAAAATTATTACTCAATATGGTATGGATGAAAAACTAGGACCAAGAACTTTTGGAGAAAAAGAAGAATTAATCTTTTTGGGTAAAGAAATTCATGAACAAAAAGATTATAGCGAAAAAACAGCAGAGATGATTGATCAACAAATCACTCAATTAATTAAAAACGCTCAAGGAACCGCTCTTGAAATTTTAACCAAAAAACATAAAAGCTTGGATAAATTAGTTGATGAATTAATGAAACATGAAACTTTAGAACGAAAAGCTTTTGAAGATATCTTTAAGAAAAAAGAAAAATAATAATAAACTCTAATAACAAATCATAATTAAACCCTATGTTAGATAACATAGGGTTTAATTGAATAATCTCTAAAATTACTATATAATTTAATTAAGCTTAAAAATAAAAATTAAATAAAATAAAAATATATTTATCATGATTTTGATAAATTAAGAAAGGGGTAATAAGTATGAATTTGTCCTATCAAAATATTTTAAAAAATGCCTGGCAAATAACCTGGCGTCACAAAATTTTATGGTTTTTTGGTATTTTCGCTTCTTTTATTTCTTTGGAGGCAGTCTATGAGATTATTTTAAGCCAAATCACCCAAGCTAAAAGGATTGAAACTTTTCATTTAGAAGTTGTGAATTTATATCAAAATCAGATGAATTTTTTAAATGATCAAGTTTATTTTTTAAACGCTTTAACCAAAGATTATAATTCTTATATTATTTTTATTTTGTTAGCTGTTATATTTTTCTTTTTTATCTGGTTAGCTTTTACCTCACAAATTTTTATTATAAAAGCTGCAGCGAAAATTCATGAAAATAAAAAATTAAACCCAAGAACTGACTTGTCAGGCAGTCATGAAAAATTCTGGCCGGTTTTAGGTGTTAATATTATAGTCAAACTTTTGCTTTATGCCGGTTTTATAACTTTTAGTTTACCTTTACTCTACGCGCTTTTAAGCGGGGATGCATCAACTATTTTGGCAACTAATTTATTCTTTTTTATTTTCTATGTAATTTTTGCAATCATTATCAGTTTTATAGCGGCTTATGCAATTAATTTTATTGTTTTGAAAGATTCTCATATTTTAGAATCTTTTGGCCAGGCTTGGAAACTTTTTTCCAAAAATATAACTATCAGTTTAGAAATTGCTTTGGTTTTATTTATTTTAAAAATTCTTAGTCTGGTTCTTATTGTATGTCTAACTTTTTTATTTTTAGCGCCAGTATTTTTCCTTTTTATGCTGGCTGCTGCCAGTAATAATTTAGTCAGTATTGTAATGACAATTACTCTGGGCTTTTTGGCTTTTACTTTAATTTCCTTATTTGTTAATGCAATTTTTACAACTTTTTATTTATCAAGCTGGACAATTACTTTTTTACAATTAACTGAACAATCTGTCTGGGGCAAACTTGTTTCCTTAATCAAAAACATTAAAGGCCTTTTCCAGTATTTTAGCCAAAAGTATAATTTAAAGCTTACGAAAAAAGAATTAAAAACTGAAACTAAAAAAATAACAGAAAAATTAGAAAAAGAATATGAAAAACTAGAACCCAAGGTTAAAAAACAATCAAAAGTCACCGCTAAAAAAATTAAAACGGCTTATGATAAAATTGAACCTAAATTAGAAAAAGAAATAAAAAAAATAATCGAACAAAAGAAAAAAAATACAAATGCCAAAAGTAAACCGAAAAAAACTGCTAAGAAAACAACGGCTGCAAAAAGTAAACCGAAAAAAACTGCTAAGAAAACAACTGCCAAAAGTAAAACAAAAAAAAGCAAAAATAAATCTAAAAAATAAGTCTAATTTATGGCAACAAACGACGACAATAATCAAGTCAAAGGCATAAAAGATTTAATTTCCGAAAGCCAAAAATCAGACAAACCAACCGTAGCCGGTGAAAAAGTTCAGGAAAAATTTGAGGAAAAAATGAAAAATATTAGAATTAAGGAACTGGAAAAAGAGGCAGAAAAAAAAGCTGCTTCAAGTGGTTTTCCTTATATTAATTTGGTTGCTTTTCCGATTAATGGTGAATCTTTAAATAGTATTCCCAAAGAAACTGCTAAAAAAGAAAAGGTTGTTTGTTTTTACAAATCAGATAAAGAAGTTAAAATCGCCTCACCCGATCCGACTAACCCAAAATTAAAAAAAATTCTTGATGAATTAATTGAAGAAACAATTAAAGGCAAAGGGGAAATTTATTTAATTTCCGAATACAGTTTAAAGAAAACGCTTGAACTTTATGACCGATTCCCGGCTCCTAGAAAATTTGTACATGGGATAAAAATTACAGGAGAAGAACTAAATAAATTAAAAAAGGAAATTAAAAATTTTGGCATTTTAAACGCTAAATTAAATAAAACAAAAAATGTTACTTTAATTATTAAACTAATTTTAGCCGGTGCGATGAAATCTAATGCTTCTGATATCCACATTGAAGCCGAAGAAAATAAAATTACTTTAAGATACCGGGTTGATGGTATATTGCATATTGTGGGCACTCTTGATAAAGATCTCTGGAAGCAAATAGATTCGCGTATTAAAACTATTGCTGGTTTAAAAATTAATATTACTGATAAACCACAAGATGGGCGCATTACTGTTTTCTTAAAAGAAGAAGATAAGCTGGAAATTCGTGTTTCCACATTGCCAACCGCTTATGGTGAAAGTATTGTCATGCGTCTTTTAAAATCAACAGTAACCAGCTTAAATTTTAAAGATCTTGGCTTAAGGGGAAAAGCTTTTGATGATTTAAAAACAGAAGTTGAAAGGCCAACTGGCATGATTATTACTACTGGTCCAACTGGTTCTGGTAAAACTACGACATTATATGCAATTTTAAATAAACTTAATGATCCCGAGACTAAAATAATTACCTTAGAAGATCCGATTGAATATAAGCTGGAAGGCATTGCCCAAAGCCAAATCGATCATTCCAAGGGCTATTCATTTGCTGACGGCTTACGTTCAATTTTGCGTCAAGATCCTGATATTATCATGGTTGGTGAGTTGCGCGATTTAGAAACAGCAAAAGTCTCTGTCCAAGCCGCTTTAACAGGTCATAAAGTAATCTCCACTTTACATACCAATGATGCTTCTGGTGCTATTCCTCGTTTTTTATCAATGGGAGTTAAACCTTTTTTATTGGCACCTTCCTTAAATGCAGTAATTGGACAGCGTCTTGTCAGGAGAATCCATGAAAAATGCAAAATTGAAGTTAAAATAGAGCCGGAAAAATTAGAAAGAATTAAGAAAATTTTAAATAATTTACCGGAAAATTCCGGTTATAAAATAGATTTTGATAATCTTAAATTTTATCGAGGACAAGGCTGTGATGAATGTAATCATATTGGTTTAAAAGGCCGAATTGGTATTTATGAAATTTTTCCAATGAATTCTGAAATCGAAAAACAAATTCTATCAGGCAAAGCTTCTGAATATAAAATTGCTGAAATAGCCCATAAAAGCGGTATGATTAGCATGGTTCAAGATGGTCTTTTAAAAGCTACCGATGGCATTACAACAGTAGAGGAAGTCTTTAGAGTAATTGAATAAAGAAATATGAAAATCAAAAAAACAGGCAAAGTCCTGTTTTTTGCATTGACAAAAAATAATTACTATGCTAATTTCATATAACAGCTTGTATTAAAACTCAATAATAAGGGGGGTGTGAAAATTGGCAGCAATAAACAAAGAAGTACTAAAAGAAAGAGTTGAAAATTTACAAGCGAAATTACCATTTAAAAGTGACCGCGGAGGTAAAATAATCAAAATAGAAATATCTGTCGATTATCAGGAAGTAATCTTCACTTTTAGTGACGGTTCAAAGGAAAAATTACCAGCTAATTTATTTCTATTAAGTACAAACTAAAAACGGCTATAAATTTTAGCCGTTTTTCTATTTTTAAAAATCAATTTGTTCAATTTTATCAGGAGGAATATAATCACGATTAAATCCAACTACACCGTGAAAAGTCCTATCTTTACCAGTAATACGAGGTTGCAAATCTCGCGGTTTAGCCTCAATTTGCAAAAATACACGATCTTCTTCACCAGCCTTATAGGGTACAACGCCTAAAGTAGCGGCTAAAACTTTTAATTCAGGTATCCAAGTTGCTTTGGCTTTTAAACCTTGTTGCTGGACTTCCTGCCAATTTGCCTTAGGTAAAGATAAAATCGGCTTAATACCTGAAGAAACTAATTTTTCTATCCATTCCTCAGCATCTTCTTTATCAGCATTAAGACTAAAAGCCTCTCGCTTGCCTTCTTTTTCAATCTCTTCATTGGCGTCTTGCTTAAATTCAGCCAAAGCTTGCCAATAATCTTTTAATAATTTTTCCTTTTCCGGATCACCACTGGCTAATAATTCCAAAATTAAGGCTTGTCTTTGTTCTCGTGATAATTTTTTAGCCTCATGCTGCTGTGGCATTAAATCTTTTGAAGATTGATTGCCGGGCGCCGGAGTGCCTATTTCCATATATCTTTATTTAAAAATAAATATTCTGTTATTCTTATCTATTTCAATTTTAATCCAAATAACTTTTTTGAATTTTTGTAAATAATTTTTAATTTTATCAGCCCATTCAATCACTACTACGGTATCCGCTTTATTTAAATATTCCTCAATACCTAAATAAAATAATTCCTGAACACTATCCAAACGATAACAATCAACATGAACAAACTTTCTTATTTCATATTTATTATTTCCTATTTTGTAAATTTTCATTAATACAAAAGTCGGGCTAGTCAAGTTCTTTTTTATACGCAAGCTTTTAGCTAAATACTTGCTAAAAGTAGTTTTACCCGCACCCAAATCACCTTCCAAAGCGATTATTTCACCGCCTTTAAGTTTGCCCGCCCAATCATCAACTAATTTCTGGATTTCTTTTTCTGTTTTTAAAATATATTTTTTCATATTAATGGGCTTAAGCTATAAAAATAATTATAATTCCAAATTGGGCTCAACCTTAATTTTTTTCCAATAATTCTTATATTTATAAGGGTTTTGCTGATATTTAAAATAAGCACCCACTGCTACCATTAAAGCATTATCTGTTGTGTTTGACAAATCAGGCTGCCAAAATTCAACCCATTTTAATTCTTTTTTTACTGCCTGGCTTAATTGATTTCTTAACTCTTTATTAGCAGAAACTCCGCCGCCCAGTAAAATTGACTTGACTTTATATTTTTTGGCTGCCTTAACAGTTTTAGCTATTAATACGTCTATAGCTGCCTGCTGAAAACTGGCTGCCATATTATTAATAACTTTTTTATCTTTAACTTTTATTTGGGCTAATTCTTGCCTGACAGCTGTTTTTAAGCCGGAAAATGAAAAATCAAAATCATCAGTATCAATCATTGGCCGAGGCAAATCAAAAGCAGTTTTATCAGCTTTTTGCGCGTGCTGGCTAATAATCGGTCCCCCCGGATAACCAAGATCCAATAATTTGGCAACTTTATCAAAAGCTTCGCCAACCGCATCGTCACGCGTCTGGCCAATAGTTTGAAAACTGTTAGTATCTTTCATTAAAACCAAACTTGTGTGCCCACCAGATACCACTAAAGCCAAAGCCGGAAATTTAATTGGCAATAATTCACCCTGGTTTCCTCTGATTAAATTAGCTAAAATATGCGCTTTAATATGATCAACCGGCACTAACGGTTTTTGCCAAACCAGGCTTAAAGTTTTGGCTGTTTCCAAGCCAACAATTAAAGAAGTAATCAAACCTGGGCCATAAACAATGCCAATAACATCAATATTATCTTTATTTATGTTTGCTTTTTCCAATAAAGGTATAACGTTTTCAACATGTTTGCGCGCTGCTACTTCAGGTACAATGCCTCCGTATTTTTTATGGATATTAATTTGAGAGGAAACTAAATTAGCCAAAACTTGATAATTTTGGCCTTTAATTTCTAATACTGCGACTGCGGTTTCATCGCAAGAAGTTTCAATTGCTAATATTTCCATAATTAAAGTTTAGCTTTAATTAAAGTCTTTTTCAAGTCTTGACTAAATTCTTTTTTTCCGCTATAATATTTACATATTCCCGCTGGGAATTTTATTTTACTTTTTTATTTCATATTTGCTCCAACCTAAAATTTCAAAACTAATCATGCCGCCATCGTCTAGTGGTTAGGACACCAGGTTTTCATCCTGGTAACCGGGGTTCGATTCCCCGTGGCGGTGCCAGAGAAAACAGCCTCCAAGACTATGGGGCTGTTTTCAAATACTTGATTTTTTTATTTAACTATTTTAAATTTAAATATTCATATGAATATTTATTTAGAGATATAAGTTATACTAGAAAACTACCCTATGC
>WJKP01000001.1 GCA_014729025.1 Candidatus Buchananbacteria bacterium | reverse complement strand
GAATAACGTCCGCGCCTACCGTCGCTGTTCTGCTCACCGCTTGCTCCGCTCGCGGCAGCGCATAACAGCGCCTATACGAAAAGCCTGTCGCTCAGCCTACCGGCTGGCTCCAGACTCTTCGCATCAGGCGCGGACGTTAGCTGTAATTCAAAAAATATTTTTCTAACAGAGAATGAGGAATGATAGGCTTTCAAAAGGGGAATAAATTTGATTTTTTATTTATTATAGAGGGGAATATAAGGTGTTTTCTCCGCGGAGTTTATCCCGCCGAATGGCGGGGCTACGAAAAAGATTTATTTAAATTATAATTAAAATAACCCAGTCTGTTGTTAAAAAAACTGGGTTTATTCTTGGAAATTGCTTTCAATTGTGTAAATTAATTCTATGGCTTTATTTTGACATTGATGACATGAATTAATAATACAATCACCATAACTTATTTTTAAACTCGCTAGTTGACCGCAAATTTGACATTTTTTATCTGTTTTTGGTATTGCTTGGCAAATAATTTCCGGCATTATATCCCTCCTTAGAAGATTGTTATTTAAGCATAATTAAACAAACAGTTAAAGTCAAGTTATTATTGAAAAATAAGCTTAAAAAGGTTAAAATTAAACCATAATTAATAAAATAATTAATTATAAAAAAATGAGTAAAAAAATTTTAATAATTATATCTATTGTAATAATACTTATTATTATTGTTGCAATTATTTATTGGTTTACTTTGCCAGCAGAAACTACAGTAGTCACAATGCAGGAATTTAATAATTCTAACCAGTTTGGTTCTACGGCTTTAGTACCGGAAAATAATAAAACAAGAATTATAATAAATTTGGCAAATTCACCCAATTATCCTCAACAAGCATATATTTTAGAGGGTTCTTGCGAACAACCCGGAGACGTCATTTATACTTTATCGCCCTTAATTAACGGGAAGTCGGAAACAGTTATTGATTTATCTTTAAAAAAATTATTTAACAAATTACCCTTAACTATTGCTGTTTATCGTGAAACTCCAGCAACTCAAGTAAATGTTTCTTGTGGATCTATTTTAACGCCTTGATAAATTTATAAATAGTTAATTAAAATTATGTCACAAACAAAAATTTCTTTAATTATTCTGGCCGTTTTAATAATAGGTTTTGCGCTTTTAGGTGTTTATTTTTTTCAGCAAACTGAAAAACAAGCCAACCAAAATCAAGCAGCTAATCAAAATCAATTAATTGTCAGTAATTTTGAAGAATGCGTGGTTGCCGGGTATCCTGTTTTGGAATCTTATCCCAGGCAATGCCAGGCTGATGGGCGGATTTTTACTGAATATATTGGCAATGAACTGGAAAAAATGGATTTGATTAAAGTAAACAAGCCCAGGCCCAACCAGCAGATCACCAGTCCTTTAACTATTGCAGGAGAAGCTCGTGGTTCTTGGTTTTTTGAAGCTGATTTTCCGGTAAAATTGTATGATGCCAATGATAATTTAATCGGTACAGCAATTGCCCAGGCACAAGATGACTGGATGACTGAAGATTTTGTGCCGTTTGTTGCCGAACTTGAATTTGAAAAACCTGAAACCAATGAAGGGACATTAATTTTAGAAAAAGATAATCCTTCTGGCCTGCCTAAAAATGCTGATCAATTAATTATTCCTATTGAATTTTAATATGCCAGCCAAGCAAGAAAAAATAACTTTAACCAGATTGTTTCATATTTTAGGTATGGTTTGTTTTATTGCGCTTATTGTTTTTGTTTATATTTTACCTTGGCAAGAATCGCATAGATCCTCAAAGTTAAGCCAACAGGAAATATTGTTAAAAATTGAACAATGCAAGAAAATGCTGACTGATATTACTGTTTCTCATCAATTTCAGCGCCAGTTAAACAGTTTGGCCTGTTTTGAATTTTTGGCAACCAAGAATACTGATTATAATGATTGTTTGGATTTGGATAGAAAATATCAGTTGATTTGCTTGGCAGCTTTTGCCAGAGTTAAATCTGATTTATCAATTTGTGAAAAAGCTGATTCTGAAAAAATCACTTTTAGCTGTAAAAGATTAGCTGTCCAATAAATACTATGAAACTTTATTATAAAATTTTTTCTTATAAAAAATCTATTATCATCGGTTTTTTAATAATTTTAGGCGTAATCATCTTAATTCCGATTTTATGTATAATTTTTAATTGTTTTAGTTGGCCCAGCGGAGCTTATCAGACTTATTGCCAAGAAAGAGTGATTGATACATTATGTTTAAGCAAAATATTTACGGTTTATTATAATACAAGCTGTTTTAAAGAATGCCTTTTTCATCCTTTTAGTGGTATTGGTGAGTGGATTAGTCAGTTTAATTAAAATTTGTTATTATTAAAGTAAATTAAATAAATAAAAAATAAAATTATGGATAAAAAAGTTTATATTTTATTAGCTGTTATTATTTTGATTACAGTTTTTAATCTATCAATTGTTTATTATTTTTTTCAAAACTATGAAAAGCCAGATTTACCCAATTTAAATTTGCCTGATATTTTTCCGGATATAAAACAGCCTCAAACAGATGTTTTGAAATTTACGTCAGAAGATGATTTTAAAAATTATTTAACTAAAGCGCCTCAGGAAACTTATGGTTTGGGCGGTTTGGCTCAACCCATGGCACCGCCAAGGGAACGGGCTATTGATTTTGGCTTGGAAGCAAGTGACTCTATTGGTTTGGGTTCTACTGAGAAAAGCAGTGCTGTGCCTGATCGATTTTCTGAAACAAATGTTCAGGTTATGGGGATTGATGAGCCTGATATTATTAAAACCGATGGCCAGGAAATCTATTTTTCTTCTCATGGTTTTTATGCTGAACCAATGCCTGTTTTTAGAGAAATTCCTGGAGAGGAAATTTTAACCGAGCCCAGTATTGTTCCTCCAGCTCCACGTAAAATAGGCGGTACAAAAGCGATTAAAGCTTTTCCGCCGGCTGATTTGCAAATTGAATCTGATATTGATAAACAGGGGGATTTACTTTTAAATAATAATATTTTAGTTGTTTTTTCTAATAATGAGATTTACGGTTATGATGTGACTGATCCTACTCAGCCTGTAGAAAAATGGTCGGTTGAATTGGAGCAAAGAAACTTTTTGGAAACAGCTCGTTTATATCAGGATAAAATTTATTTAATCACCAGAACAAGAATTAATTTTCCTAGTCCTTGTCCTATTAAACCTTTAACTTATAATGGTCAAGATTTAGAAATTGCCTGTACTGATATTTATCATCCAACAGCCGATATTCCGGTTGATACGACTTACAGTATTTTGGAATTAGACCCGCAAAACGGTCAAATTAATAATAAAACAGCCTTTGTTGGAGCATCAGGATCTTCGGTTATTTATATGTCAAACCAGTCTATTTATGTAACTTATTATTATCCTGGTGATTTTATTAATTATATGCTTAACTTTTTTAAAGCTAATAATGATTTGATCCCTGAGTGGGTAACTGCCAAATTAAGCAAATTGCAAACTTATGATATTTCTGACCGCGCTAAAATGACTGAATTTATGACTATTTTACAGCAATTTATGGCTTCCTTGGATGAGGATGAATTATTAAGAATTGAAAACGAATTAAATAATAAGATGACTGACTACGCCAAAGAACATAGTCGTGAATTGGAAAAAACAGGTGTTGTTAAAATAGCTATAACTAATCTTGATGTTGCTGCTACCGGTATTGTGCCTGGTTCACCGTTAAACCAGTTTTCTTTGGATGAATATCAAGGTAATTTAAGAATCGCCACCACAACCGGCCGTCGCAGTATTTTGCCAGGGTTTGGTAGCCGAGGCGAAAGTTTGAATGATGTCTATATTTTGGATAAAAATTTAAAACAAACCGGTTCAGTTTTAAATCTCGGCTTAACTGAACAAATTTATTCAGTTAGATTTATAGAAGATAAAGGCTATGTGGTAACTTTTAGAAAAATTGACCCGTTTTATGTTTTAGATTTAGCTGATCCCCAAAAACCGCAGCTAAAAGGTGAATTAAAAATCCCTGGTTATTCTTCTTATTTGCATCCGATTAGCAAAGATAAAATATTAGGTATTGGTGAAGAAGACAATAGAGTTAAAATTTCCTTATTTGATGTTTCCAATCCAGCTAAACCGAGTGAGATTTCCAAGTATAATTTAGAGGAATATTTTTCAGAAGTAGCCCAAACTCATCATGCATTTTTACTTGATGATAAGTTTAATATTTTCTTTTTACCTGGTTCTCGTGGCGGTTATATTTTTTCATATGCTGATAATGAATTGGAATTAGTTAAAGCAGTCAGTAATATTCGCGCCAGACGAGCGATTTTTATCAATGATTATTTTTATATTATCGGTGATGACAGAATTATTGTGCTTAATGAAACTGACTGGCAAGAAGTTAATCAATTAAGATTCTAATAATTGCATATTTTTTTAAAAAAGCCCCTTTAAAAGGGGCTTTTTATTTAATAAAAAGCGTGTTAAAATAATAACAAATTAATAATTATTATTATGGAGTTTACTAATATTTTAAATTTTTTGAATCAATTAAAAGAAAGATTTAATTTTACAAATTCGGAAATATCATTATTACAAAAACCACAAGCACCTCATTCGGCTGAAATAGATTTGGCTGGTAAAAAATACCCGGCTTTTCGTATCCAATATAATAACAGTAGAGGGCCTTTTAAAGGCGGTATTCGTTTTCATCCAGGGGTTAGTGAGGATGAGGTTACGGCTTTGGCTTTTTGGATGACTATAAAAACTGCCTTAGTTGATGTCCCGTTTGGCGGGGCTAAAGGCGGAGTTCAGGTTAATCCAAAAGATCTAAACAATGAACAACTTGAAGAATTAAGTCGTAAATATGTTCAGGCTTTTTATAAATATTTGGGTCCCAATCAAGATATTCCTGCACCCGATGTTTATACCAATCCTCAAATTATGGCCTGGATGCTTGATGAGTATGAAAAATTAACCAATGGTAGTTATCCTGGCGTGGTCACTGGTAAACCGCTTGAATTGGGTGGGTCTTTGGTACGTGACATAGCAACTGCTTTGGGTGGGCAGTATGTTTTGGAATCAGCATTGGATAAGTTAAATTTGAATAATAAAAGAGTTGCGATTCAAGGTTTTGGCAATGCTGGCATGAATATAGCCAAATTATTATATGATAAGGATTTTCCGATTATTGCTGTGGCAGATTCGCAAAATAGTCTTTATAATCCCAAAGGATTAAATATTGACCAGCTTATTGATATTAAAAACAAAACAGGTCGTTTAACAGATTATAAAGAAGCTGATAATATTACTGATCAGGCATTATTAAATATTGATTGTGATATTTTAATTCCGGCAGCTTTGGGTAATTTTATTACAGAACAAAACGCTCCTACTATTAAAGCTAAGGTGATTCTGGAATTGGCCAACGGGCCCACATCTTCAGTAGCTGATAAAATTTTATATGATAATAACGTCTTGGTTTTGCCTGATATTTTGGCTAATTCAGGCGGTGTTATTGTCAGTTATTTTGAATGGGTTCAGAATAATCAAGGTCTATACTGGGAAGATAAATATATTAAAGAAAAACTTAAAGAAAAACTTGATAAAGCTTTTTTGCGAATTTGGCAACAATATGAAACCAGTCAGACTGATTTTAGGATCAATAGTTATTTGGTTGCTATAGAAAAAATTATAAAAACAGAAAAATTACGAGGTAAATTAAAATAATTGAAAAGATTATATGAGAAAATATTTAATATTTTTAATTATTGTATTCGGCTTATTGTCTGGTTCGCAAGTTCTTGCTGCTGAAAAAATTAGTAATTTCAAGGTTGATGTTGAAATTAATCAAGATTCAAGTATTAATGTAAAAGAAACAATAAAATATGATTTCGATGATTTACAACGACACGGCATTTTTCGCTGGATTCCTATAAAATATAAAGCTCGTGGCGGCAATTATAATTTAAGGATTTTTGATATTTTTGTAACCGATGAAAACAATCAACAATATAAATTTGATATTTCGTATACCGATAATTATGTGCAAATAAAAATAGGTGATCCAGATACTTATATTACAGGCCGGCATGTTTATAATATTAATTATCGAATTAAGCGAGCCATTAATTATTTTGATGATTATGATGAATTATATTGGAATGCAACGGGCAATAGCTGGTCAGTGCCGATTGATTACGCACAAGTCAATGTTAAATTACCTGAATTTTTGAAAAATATTAAAACTACTTGTTTTGCCGGAGAAACCGGTTCAGATTCAATTTGCCAAAATAGGGAATTGATTAGAAATAATGAAGATTTAATAACCGAAATTCAATTTGAACAATCTGATTTGGAGCCTAATCAGGGGCTGACAGTCGTAGTTGGGTTACCCAAGGGAATTTTACAAGAGCCGACTTTAATTGAAAATATAAAATATACTTTATTTGATAATTGGGTTTTGCTAATTCCTTTATTGGTTTTTAGTTTTTGTTTTTATTTTTGGTATACCAGAGGCAGAGATCCGGAAGGACGAGGCACAATTATCGCACAATTTGATCCACCGAATAATTTATCTCCGGCTGAAGTCGGCACGATTTATGATAATAAGGTGCAAGGTAAAGATATTTCAGCTGAAATAATCAATTTGGCAATTAAAGGTTATTTAAAAATCAAGCAAATTGAAGAAAAAGGATTTTTAAAATCAGCTAATTATGAGTTTATTAAGCTAAAAGAATCTGATAATCAATTAACTGAGATACAGCAGAATTTAATGAATCATTTATTTGATTATGGCACTCAAAATAAAGTTAAATTATCAGAATTACGCAATAAATTTTATACTGATTTTTCCTTAATACGTAATAAAATTTGGGATTATTTGATCAAGGAAAAATATTTTCCTAAAAATTATAAATCAGCCAGTATTGTCTTTACTATTTTAGGTTTTATATTGATATTTATAAGCATCAGCGCCGTAGCTTTATTTATAACTTATTTAGGTCTTTATTTGTTTTTTAGTTTAATAGCTTCCGGTTTAATTATTTTAGTTTTTGGTGTTTTTATGCCTAAAATAACTAAAAAAGGCGCTATTACCAAAGAATATATTTTAGGTTTAAAACAATACTTGACTGTAGCGGAAAAAGATAGGTTGAAATTCCATAATGCTCCGGAAAAAAATCCTCAGGAATTTGAAAGACTTTTACCGTATGCCATGGTTTTAGGCGTTGAAAAACAATGGGCTGAACAATTTAAAGCCATTTATGTGAATGAACAGCCCAATTGGTACAGCTCCACAGGTAGCCAAACTTTTTCAGCCTTTGTTTTGGCCGATAGTTTAAAAGATTTTAAATCAATATCAGCTTCTGGTTTAACTTCATCACCGTCATCTTCTGGAGCGGCCAGCAGTTCTAGCGGTTTTTCCGGTGGCGGCGGGTTTTCCGGCGGCGGCTTTGGTGGCGGCGGAGGAGGAAGCTGGTAAGATTGCATTAATGATTATAAATAAATTTATGAAAAAAATTTTAATTTTATTAATTTTAAGCTTAAGCTTAATTTTAACAGCTTGTTTTTCTGGACAACAGGAGCAAGCTGATTTAACTATTAAAAATATTAATATGGAACTAACTTCACCAGCTTTTGACAACAATCAAAGCATTCCTTCGCAATATACTTGTGACGGAGAAAATGTAAATCCACCACTAAAAATTGCCGAGGTACCAAATGATGCTAAATCTTTAGTTTTGATAGTGGATGATCCAGATGCACCAGCCGGCACTTGGGTGCATTGGACTGTTTGGAATATTGATCCGCAGACAACTGAAATTGCTGAAAATTCAGTGCCGGCCGATGCAGTTGAAGGCATGACTAATTTTGGTAAAACAGGTTATGGCGGTCCTTGTCCGCCAAGCGGTGAACATCGTTATTTTTTTAAATTATATGCGCTTGATAAAGAATTGGATTTATCTGCCAGTTCTGGGAAAGATGAGCTGGAACAAATAATGCAAGGCCATGTTTTGGATTCAGTGGAATTAATTGGCTTATATAGCCGTCAATAAAAAAAAATGATATAATTGATAATGTTTAACAAATAAACATAATTATTATGATTGAGCAAATTTTAAATCATCCAGTTTTGCAAATTCAATTTTTAAATAATACTATCCAAGATTATATTGTCGCATTGGTTGCTTTTGTTGCTTTTTTAATTATTTTAAAAATTTTTCAAGCAATTATTTTGAAAAAATTAGATAAATTTGCCAAAAAAACAATAACTGAAATTGATGATACTTTGATACAAATTGTCAGATCAATTAAGCCGCCTTTTTATTCATTTTTGGCTTTTTATATGGCTTTATATTTTTTAAATATAAATCCACTTGGCCAGAAAATAATTAATGGCATATTAATAGTTTGGATTACTTATCAGGTGATTACTGGTATTCAGATATTAATAGACTATTTAGTTCAAAAAAAATTAGCCAGAGACAAGGAAACTGCCACCAAAATGGGTGTTCGATATATTAGCATGTTATCTAAAATAGCTTTATGGGTAATCGGACTTATTTTAATTTTGGCTAATTTGGGCGTAGATGTTACATCATTAATCGCTGGTTTAGGAATTGGCGGTGTCGCTATTGCTTTGGCTTTGCAAAATATATTAAGTGACTTATTTTCATCTTTGGCGATTTATTTTGATAAACCTTTTGTGATCGGTGATTTTATTATTGTCGGTCAGGATCAAGGTACTGTTGAAAAAATCGGTATTAAAACAACCAGAATTAGGGCTTTGGATGGGGAAGAGATCATTATTTCTAATCAGGAATTAACCTCTGCTAGAATTCAAAATTTTAAAACAGTTAAAGAAAGAAGATCTTTGTTTAGAGTTGGTGTAACTTATGATACTTCTCAGACCAAATTAAAATTAATCACAAAACTATTAAAAGAATCTGTTGAAAAAACTAAATTGACCAATTTTGATCGGGCTCATTTTGTGGAATTTGCCGATTCATCATTGAATTTTGAACTTTCATTTTATGCTCAAACTGAAGATTATAAAAAATTTCTTGATATCCAACAGCAAGTACTATATAAAATCAGGTATTTATTTGCCAAAGAAAAAATAGAAATGGCTTTTCCAACACAAACCGTTTATTTGGCTAAATAATAAAAAAATAATAAATAAAAAACTACTTATTTAGTAAAGTAGTTTTTTATTTAAGACAAATTATTGGCTATATTTTTCCAGATCGTGTTTAAAATTTTCATTTAAGTTTAAATCAGTTGATTGGCTTTCAGTTGCAATATTTTTACCTGATTCAAAATTAATAACGTTTATTTGACTATCTTTAATATCATATATTTTAGAATCATCAGTTCCTCCCATGCCCATACTGGAAAATTCAGCTTCTTTTAATAAAGCGTTCCATTCTTGAAATAATTTCATTTTATCAGCAGCTGAATTTCTATTCTTATCGGTTTCGTTATCATACTTTGCTATTAGGCTCCTATCGACATCACCATCGGCATCTTTGTCTATCATTGTTAAACGAGAATAGCCTTCGCCTTCTTCATTTTTAGTAATTTCATCTGACATCACCCAAAGAGGTTTATTTTTTTCCTTATCATCTTTAGCAAAACCCATGCTATAAGTTACATTGCCTTCTTTATCAACTAAAATATTAATATTTTCCGAACTTAATTGTTTGCCATTTTCTTTTAGTTTTTTTAATGTTTCATCTTCTTCAGCTTTTATTTCTTTTTTTATTTTTTCTTTTAGATCAGAGAAATTTTCTACAGTTTTAGCAACTGCTTCAGTTGCAGTTGTAAGCATGGCCAAACTTAATAAAATCATTTGCAATTTCTTTTTAGAAGCAGAAAATCCGCTTTTTTCTAGTTTTTTTTCTGGCTGGGGGGACATTTTTTCTAGCATAAATTGAAAATTTAATATTTATCATATTTTTAGTATTATACCGGTATTAATTTAATTTGTAAAATTGATTTATATATTTTTTTATGCTAAATTATTGATACTATGATAAATTCGCAAACAGAAGAGATCAAATCAAAAATCGATCTAGTTGATCTGATTTCCGAATATATTCAAATTAAACAAGCCGGGGCTAATTGGAAGGCACCTTGTCCTTTTCATAACGAAAAAACCCCTTCTTTTATGGTTTCCCGAGAAAAACAAATTTGGCATTGCTTTGGTTGCGGAGAGGGCGGTGATGCTTTTTCTTTTGTACAAAAAATTGAAAATGTTGATTTTCCGGAAGCTTTAAAAATTTTAGCCCAAAAGGCTGGCGTGCAGTTAAAAAAACTGGATCCCCAATTTGTTTCTCAGAAAACAAAATTAATGGACATTACAAAATTAGCAGCTAATTTTTTTCATAAAGCTTTATTGGATTCCCAAGAAGGGAAAATCGCCCGGGATTATTTAGCCAAAAGAGAGCTTTTGGATTCTACTATTAAAGATTTTCAGCTGGGCTACGCGCCTGATTCATGGGATAAATTGTTGAATTTGTTAATAAAAAAAGGTTTTAAACCAAATGATATTTTTTTATCAGGCTTGGTTGTTAAAAATGAAAAAGGGAAATTATATGATCGTTTTAGACAACGATTAATGTTTCCGATTTTTGATCATAATTCCAATATAGTCGGTTTTACAGGCAGAATTTTGGATGAAAACAAAGAAAATCAAGGCGGTAAATATGTTAATACGCCACAAACTTTAATTTATAATAAAAGTTTGGTTATTTACGGTTTAGATAAAGCCAAAATTGAAATAAAAAATAAAAATTTAGCGGTAATTGTTGAAGGTAATATGGATGTTATTGCCTCACATCAGGCTAATATTAAAAACGTTATAGCTTCTTCCGGCACAGCTTTAACTTTGGAGCAATTAAAAATATTAAAAAGATATACTAATAATTTAGCGATTGCTTTTGATGCTGATCTGGCCGGTCAAATAGCTGCTCAACGTGGTATTGATAATGCATTATCATTGGGCATGAATATAAAAATAATCCAACTGCCAGCAGAAATAAACGGACAGACAATCAAAGATCCTGATGATTGTATAAAGCAAGGCAAAGAATACTGGCAAAAATCAATTGATCAAGCAGTTTCAATTATGGATTTTTATTTTAATAAAATTTTAAAACAATATGATAAAAACGATCCTCAGGATAAAAAAGAAATAACTTCAAAATTATTAAAACAAATTTCCAAATTATCAGATAAAGTTGAGCAAGATCATTGGCTTAAAAAATTGGCTGAAAAACTTGAAATATCTGAAAATATTTTATGGGAAACATTTAATCAATATTATTCAGAATTTTCTAAAGAAAATTCGCAGGAAATAACATTTGCTGAAACACGTCCCCAAAACAGAGAAGACTTGTTAAGTGAACAAATTTTGGCTTTAGTTTTACAATATCCGCAAAATATTGATTATTTGATTAATCATCTTGAATTAAATATTTTATCAGACGAACAATTAAAACAAATTTACAAAGAATTAATTTTGTATTATAATGAAAAAAAGCAATTAGATTATTCTCAATTTGAAAAAATATTATTAACCAAAGATCCCAATTTAGTTAATCGTTTAACAACCTTAATGCTTTTAGCTGATAAGGATTTTTTTAATTTTACTGAAGAACAAATCAAGCAGGAAATTATTAATATAATAAACTTTTTAAATAAAAATTTCATTAAGAAAAAAATTAAACAAGTAGAAGTTTTATTAAACCACGCTGAAAAAAACAAAGACGATAAACAAATTCAAGAATTATCAAAAGATTTTTCTAATTTAACCCAGCAATTGAACGATTTATAATTAATCACTAATGATATGCCAAGAACAAAAACTAAAAAAAACAAAAAAACAAAAACAACTAAAAAATCACCGGCTAAAAAAAATCGTAATAGAAAAACAACAGCTAAAACAAAAATTTCAAAGAAAAAAAGCCCAGCCAAAACTACTCGTAAAAAAACTAGCGAGGCTGTTTCACGTAAAAAAGCTGAAAAACCGACTGAAGAGCAGTTAGAGATTTTGATTAAAAAAGGCCGTAGTCGAGGTTTTATTACCGAACAAGAAATACTTCATACTTTTCCTGAAGTTGAAGAATATTTAAATTTATACGAACAATTTTTAAATGAATTAGATCGCCATGGTTTACAAGTGGTTGAATCACGAACTGGTATTTTAACAACCGGGCAGGAAAAAGCAGAAATTTTGGAAAAAATTGGTATTACTAAAGATAAAAAAAGACTTGATTTATCCGATATTTCTGAAGATTCAATTCAGATGTATTTAAGAGAAATAGGTAAGGTGCCATTACTTTCAGGTGAAGAAGAAATGTCTTTAGCTCGGCGTAAAGATAGGGGGGATAAAGAGGCTGAAAAAAAAATAATTGAGGCTAATTTGCGTTTGGTTGTTTCAATTGCCAAGAAATTCGTTGGTAAAAGCATGTCTTTGCTAGATTTAATCCAGGAAGGCAATATTGGCTTATTTAAAGCAGTCGAAAAATTTGATCCTAAAAAAGGTTATAAATTTTCTACTTATGCGACTTGGTGGATCAGGCAGGCAATTACCCGTTCTCTGGCTGATCAGTCAAGAACTATCAGGATACCTGTTCATATGGTGGAAACTATTAATAAATTTCAGCAAGTGCAGCGACGATTGATTCAGGATTTGGGCAGAGAACCATTACCAGAAGAGATAGCCGCTGAAATGGGGGAACCGATTGAAAAAGTTCGTCATATTATTAATATTTCTCAAGAAACGATTTCTTTAGAAACTTCAATCGGTGAGGATGAGGAAGATTCAACTTTGGAAGATTTCATTGAAGATGTTAAGAATATGACACCTGACCGTACTGCTGCTTTACAACTATTAAAAGATTATGTTAAAGAGGTGATTAATGAATTATCACCACGTGAACAAAAAATATTGGAAATGCGTTTTGGTTTAAGTGATGGTGTTGCGCATACTTTGGAAGAAGTCGGTCAGGAATTTGATGTAACTCGTGAAAGAATCAGACAAATTGAAGCTAAGGCTTTGGAAAAAATAAAACAACACACTGAAATTGAAAAATTAAAAGATTTTTAAATTAAAAACTATAATAAAAAAAGAGAGTTAAACTCTCTCTTTTTTTGTTTGACATTCATGCTGATATATAACAAGATAAAAATAATATGAATAGACATAATTTAAAAATTATTGCCGGGATTGATGATGCCACCAAATGCCCTTGCATTGGTAGCATTTTTATTGCCGGAGTATCAGCCGATCAATTAACTATTGAAAAATGGCAAAAGATTGGCGTTAAAGACAGTAAAGTTATTACGCCGAAAAAAAGAGAGCGTTTGGCTAAAATTATTAAAGAAACAGCTTTGGCTTTTAATATCAGGCAAATTACACCGGCTCAAATGACTGACCTGACTTTTAATCTTAATGATTGGGAAATGTTAACTTGTTTGCAGATTTTAAATAAATTAAATAAGGTAAATAATATTAATGAAGCTTACATTGATAATTGGGAAGTCAGTTATAAAATGTTTGTCAGCCGTTTTCAGTCGTTAAGCAAAAGGAAAAATGATATAAAAAATAAAAAAATCCGTTTAAATTTTGATAACTTTAAATATATTAAATTTATTCCTGAACATAAGGCAGACCAAAATTATACAATAGTCGGAGCCGCTTCAATTTTGGCTAAAACAGCTTCTGACAAACAATATCGCCGATATAAAAAGATTTACGGTGATTTTGGCAGTGGCAGTCCTGCTGATCCTCAAACCAGACGTTTTGTTTGGCAGCACCGTAAAAATCCAGTACCGATTATTAGAACCAGTTGGCTGACTTATAAAGTTATTTCGCAATTAAAAAATATTAATGATGATATTATTATTGCCAAAAATAAGACGAAAATAAAGATTTCGTGATATAATAAAGTTAATTATAAATTACTTTATTATTTATGGGGGTATTAACTCTAAAAGAATATCAAAAAAAGCGCGATTTTAAATTAACTCCTGAGCCTAAAAAATCAAAGGCTAGTAAAAAATATCAAAATATTTTTGTCATCCAAAAACATGATGCTACGAATTTGCATTATGATTTTAGAATTGAAATAGGCGGCGTGTTGGTTTCCTGGGCTGTGCCCAAGGGACCATCAACTAATCCTCAAGAAAAGCGCTTAGCTATTCGGACTGAAAATCATCCTTTAGAATACGTTGATTTTGAGGGCATTATTCCTGAAGATCAATACGGAGCCGGTACTGTTATTGTTTGGGATCAAGGCAAGTATAAAAATCAGCGTGATATTGAAATGTCAAAAGCTTTAGCTGAAGGCAAAATCGAAATTTGGTTAAAAGGTAAAAAAATACAAGGCGGTTATAATTTGATTAAAACCGGCAAAAATAAACAGGGTAAGGAACAATGGCTTTTAATGAAAGCTAATGATAAAAAAGCCGATGCCAGAAGAAATCCGACCAGCACTGAACAAAAATCAGTTAAAAGTAATAAAACAATCAAACAAATCAGACAAGAATATGAACAAGATTCTCAAAAATCTTAATAAAAAGCAAAAAGATAAACTTAAAAAGAAAAAAATGCCGGATTTTACCGAACCAATGCTGGCTAAATTAAGTCATGAACGTTTTTATAACAAAGATTGGATTTATGAAAGAAAATTAGACGGCGAGCGCTGTCTCGTTTTTAAAAAACGAAAAATAGCAAAATTAAAATCGCGAAATAATAAAAAAATAAATGTTAGTTATCCTGAGATTGAAAAGGCTTGTGGGAAAATAAAACCGGATAATATTATTTTGGACGGTGAAATAGTTGCTTTTGAAAAAAATATCAGCAGTTTTGCCAAATTACAAAATAGGATGCATGTTAAAACCAAGCAAAAAGCCAAAGAGACTAATGTAAAAGTTTATTATTATATTTTTGATATAATTTATTTTAATGGTTATGATTTGAGTAATTTGGATTTATTAAGCCGTAAAAATATTTTACGTAAAATAATTAAATTTAAAGATCCTTTGCGCTATACCAGACATAGGGTTAATAATACAAAAAAATATTATAAACAAGCTTGTCAAAAAGGCTGGGAAGGCTTAATCGTCAAGAAAAAACAAGGCAAGTATGTACATTCTCGATCTTCTAACTGGCAGAAATTTAAATGCGTTAATGAACAAGAATTTGTAATTGGCGGTTATACTGAACCAAAAGGTGAACGCCTGGAATTTGGGGCTTTACTTTTGGGTTATTATAAAAATAACAAATTAAAATATGCCGGAAAGGTTGGCACTGGTTTCTCAGATGAAACACTTAAAAAGTTAGGTGAAAAATTTAAAAAAAATGAACAAGATAAAAGTCCTTTTGCTGATGATGTATCTGAAGAAAAAGTTCATTGGCTAAAGCCTGAATTTGTATGTCAAATAGGTTTTAATGAATGGACCAAAGATAATAAACTGCGCCATCCTCGCTTTTTAGGCTTGCGTCGGGACAAATCACCTGAAAAAGTTCATAAAGAAAAATAATGACTGAGACAAAAAAAGTAAAAATTAATAAAAAAACAATTGAATTATCTAATTTAGATAAAACTTTTTATCCTGAAGCAAAATACAATAAGGGTGATGTAATTGATTATTATGATAAAATAGCTGATTTTATGCTACCTCATTTAAAAAACCGGCTAGTAGTAATGCAAAGATTTCCTGACGGAATAAAAAAATCAGGCTTTTACCAAAAGGAAACGCCTGATTATTTTCCCGTTTGGATAAAAACTAAAAAAATTAATTTGGAAAAAGACGGCAAGCAAGAACTGGTTATTATAGAAAAAAAAGCCGATTTGGTTTATTTGGCTAATCAGGGAACTTTAATTTTTCATATTTGGTTAAGCCAAAAGCAAAATGTCAATAAGCCTAATAAGCTTATTTTTGATTTGGATCCGCCCCCCAATAGCGGCTTTAAAATTGTTAAATTTGCTGCTTATAAATTAAAAGATATTTTTGAAAAAAAGAAATTGAATACTTTTGTTATGACAACCGGTTCAAAGGGCTTACATGTTATTATTCCGATAAAACCAAAACATGATTTTGATAAGGTTCGTGAATTTGCTAAGAAAACAGCTGAAGAGTTAGCTGATAAATATCCTGATAAATTAACCACTGAAGTACGCAAGGAAAAAAGAAAAGGCCGAATTTTGCTTGACTATTTGCGTAATGCTTTTGGCCAAACAGGTGTAGCGCCCTATTCGCTTAGAGCGATTAAAAAAGCGCCGATTGCCACGCCAATTGATTGGTCTGAATTATCATCAATCAATGATCCGCAAAAATATAATTTGTCCAATATTTTCAAACGTTTAGGTCAAAAATCCGATCCTTGGAAAAAAATATATAAAAAAGCTAAAGATTTAAAATCATAACTATGCCCGAATTACCTGATGTGGAAAATTTTAAAAATTATTTCAAGTATAATTGTCTTCATAAAAAAATAAAAAAAGTTGAGTCGCAAAGTAAAAGTCTGATTAAAAAGATTACTTTTAATGATTTTCAAAAAACTTTAAAAAACAAACAGTTTAATAATGCTTGGCGGCGCGGTAAATTTTTAATTGCAGAATTAAAAAACGATCCCCATAAACTAATTTTTCATTTTGGCATGACCG
>WJKP01000012.1 GCA_014729025.1 Candidatus Buchananbacteria bacterium | reverse complement strand
TAAATCAACTAATTCAGTCGGCGCAATAATTCGGTCAAAATATAATCTTAATAAATTACCTGGACCGTCTTTTTGATAAAGCAAAACTTTATAACCACATTTAGCACAAATAATATCATACAATCTGGAATTACCCACTCGAGCATGTTTATATTTATCACGTTTTAATTTTTCAGGCATAATCATCTGCTTATACTTTAATCATACTAAACTTAGTCAAAAATTACAATAAAAATATTCGGTCTAACTGTTGGCTTAAAAAAATAACATCTTGACAAAAAACAATAAAAACCCAATAATAATTAAATAATGTTCCTTTCAAGCGCCCTATGGGGTAAACAAGGAGGAAAAAATGAAAATATCAACCAAAGTCCAAAAAAGAATTGATAAATACAGCCCGCAAGGCGGACTGGATCAAACAGCTAAAATCATTCTTTCTTTAACCGGCATTAATCATCCTGAAGTACGCGAACATAAAGAAAGAGTTGCTCTTTTGGCTGAAGCCGTAGCTAAAGAACTTAAAAAGGATGAAAAAGCCGCATTTTTTGGCGGGTTACTCCATGATACCGGTAAATTAACTGAACCACATAAATTATTTGACGGCCATAATATTACTGCAGAAGAATATGCCCTGGTCAAACAACATGTTAATGAAGGCTTTGAGGCTCTTAAAGACCATCATCTTTTTACAGCTTTTTGCGCAGGACTGCATCATGCTATGTTTTATAAGGGCTATGGTTTAACAGCCAAAGATTTACCCGGACATTGGCATATGGGTACTGTTAAGAAAGTTTTGGAAATTTCCGGAATAATAAGCATTTGTGATTTTATAGACGCATTCACTCATAGAAAAACAAAGATTAAAGATGGTTCAGATAAAAAATCGTCTAATCTTAAAAAAATACTCTATGAAAAATACCCGGAAGACAGGCTGATAATTGACATTGCCCTTAAAGAGGCTCCAAAAATGGACTGAATGTAATATACTCAAAAGCCCTGGATCTATAGATCCAGGGCTTTTTTTATTAAAAAATTGAAGCCCCCGTCAAAAATTGACGGGGGCAGATGCTGCCAAAGACTTAAAATCACAGTAAGTTAAGGGTGTCTGAACAGCTCTTTCCCCAAGACAATGGGTACACCAGCCTCTTTGACTTAAAGAATCATCCTTTGCGTAATGGAGGCGCCCCTCCAAGATGCTTCTTCAAGCTACTTCACTGGTATGCAACTTTACTGATTCCACCTTAACGCTCCAGTCTCAATGGCAGAAACCTCCACCATCCCGAATATCCTGTAATCTGGCCAGGCCCTTGGCAACCTTTAATATCATTTTTTTATGATATTAAAACCTTAGCAATCCTAATTTTTTTTGTCAATAACAGATCTTGATTTTTAATAAAAATTATGTTAAAATAATTTTATAATTTTGGGCGATTAGTTAAGTGGTATAACAACGGTCTCCAAAACCGTGGTCGGGGGTTCGATTCCCTCATCGCCTGCCAGTTAGAAAGCGTTCGAGAGACCCGAGTGCCCTCGGAAACGCATGGTCTGATAGTCCGGAAAATCGCGGCTCGCCCATCCGGGCACCCAAATGAAGAAATGCTTTTGGGATAGGGGCAATATCCGTATGAGAGGAGTGCCGCGTCTATCCAGACCACTAAAAAATACCGCAATTTGCAGTATTTTTTATTTTTTAAAAATCGTATAGCTGAATTCGCGTTTACCTTATTTCCTGGACTCTACCGACTTCACCTGAAGTCAAACGAACTTTGATACCATGCGGATGAGAAGGGCTATTGGTTAGAATTTCTTCAATAATTCCTTCGGTTAAAAAACCGGTTGGCTGGTCTTTTTTTAAAACAATAGCCACTTTTATTCCCGGTTTTAAATTGTCTCTGATTTTACCGTCCATATTTTTATCTAACAAAAGTTAAAGCCTGGCCATTTTTACTGCCCCTGCCTGTTCTGCCGATACGATGGATATAATCATCATAAGTCTGAGGAACAGTATAATTAATCACATGGCTGATATCTTTAATGTCAAGGCCTCTGGCTGCTACATCAGTTGCCACTAAAATATTTATTTTATTATCTCTAAATAAATTCAAAGCTTTTTGGCGCTGATATTGTCTTTTATCACCATGAATAGAAGCTGCTCTAAACCGACAATGATTTAAATCATTGGTTAGTTTTTCCACATCACGTTTGGTTTCACTGAATATCAAAACTTTTTTACAATCAGTTTTGGCTAAAACGGTTTTTAAAGCTTCAAACTTCAATGAGTTTTCCTTGAACCTGACAATATCCTGATCAACATTATCAGCTGTTTGGCCTGAATTAATATTGATTGTTACAGGATCATCCAAAAACCGGTTGATTAATAGTTTAATCGGATCAGGTAAAGTTGCTGAGAAAAAAAGTGTTTGCCGTGGTGATCTGGTTTGTTGTAAAAGCTCGGTAATAGGTTTAATAAACCCCATATCCATCATCCGATCAATTTCATCCAAAACAACATTATTAAAATATTGCAATTTCAAAGCTTTACGATCAGCTATATCTTTTAATCTGCCCGGCGTACCAATAACAAAATGCGGCCGTCTTTTCAGACTATGCAATTGTTTGGCAATCGGAGTACCGCCGATTATGACTGAAGAATATATTTGCATGCCTTGAGCAAAGGCGCGAAAATCATTATCTATTTGCAAAGCCAATTCACGTGTCGGGGCAACTATTAAAACTTGCTGAGTTTTATCATGAAAAACTTTATTAATCAAAGGTAATAAGAAAACACCTGTTTTACCTGTACCCGTATTAGCCAAACCAACCACGTCTTTATTATTTAAAACATAAGGGATAGCCTGATCCTGAATAGGTGTCGGCGTAATGAATTTCAACCTGATTAAATTGGTTTGTAATTGTTCACAAAACTTAAAATCAGTAAACTTATGTTTGATTTCAATAACTGATAAATTTTTTATTTCAGCTGATTTTTTGACAAAACGAGAAATATCAATTGTTTGTTGTTTCCTGTTACGTTTGTTACCATAATGTCTTTTCCTGTTTCCACCTGAGGATCGGGAAAATTTATTATAAGGTTTTCTTTTTTGATAACCGGAAAAATTTGAACCGTTGGATCTTTGACCAAAACGGTTTTTTGATCTTTTATTGTACATAGATTTATAAATTATAACAACCCTTAAACTTATAGGGTTGTTTATTGATAATTAATACATTTCTCATTGTAGTATAGAATTGTATTAATTATCCTTTTTAAGAGGATATTTTTTCAGCTTTTTGGCTGATTTGCCTTTTTTCCGGCAAAAAATCTATATAACAATAAATTGAAATGAAGTTTCTCAAAGTTAATCTTTGAGTATAATAGCTAATTATAGCAGAAACAAAATTTAAAGTCAAGCCTTGACTCGTAAAAGTCAATTGCGCTTCATATCGCGATTAAGGAAAGTTGCAAACGTAGTGAGGAATTTGGGTGGAGGTACACAGAACGTAACCTCTTAATCGCTATTATAGAACAAAGTAAAGACGAAATTTTAACGCAACGATGCTGTAGGCAAAAATTTTAGAGTTTTTAAGTTACTGATAAATTCGACCATAGAAAGCGTATATGTCCGAAAGACAAGAGATGGGCATCAGGATTTATTTCTTATAAGATACATATATATCTGCTTCAATCATTCTATCTCCTTCAAAAAAGTGGTGTGTGAAGTAAATGTTTCCATATTTATCTATTGATGCTTCTCCAGCAAGAGGAGAGAACATTTTTTCTGGCTCTGACCACACATCATTCATTTTTTTACTTCTCCAGAGAGCATAATCCCTACTAAACCAAAGTTCAGTTCCGTCCGGAGAAATTGCTGGAAATCCTTCATCTCTTTCTGTATTAATATTAAGGTTTTTAGGATTGCTCCAACTTCCAGAAGAGTCTAATGTCAAAACCCAAATATCTAATCCTCCTTTTCCTCCAGGTCTTTTAGAATGATAGTATAGTTTGTCTTCGTGAATATGCAATTCTCCAACTTCCCATTCGTCAGAAAAATTAACCCTTTCAGGATTCTTACCAATTTTTTTTGTTAAATCTAATTCTGCCTTAAACCAACACATCCCTCCTGAATAGTCTGGACAATTATATCCCTCTCTGACAGCACAAGTCCATATAATATTATCTTCACTCATATAAACGCAACCGTCAAAGGATAATTCTCCAGGTTCATTCAACCAAACTCTTTTAGGTTCGCCCCATATATTTCCAGATTTATAAGAAACATATATCCCCGTAACACCATCATGAAGTTGTTTTGAGATAGGAGCATTTACATCAGGAGTAAACCAAAAATAAAGAGTGTTTCCGTCAGGCATAATAAACGCAGAATCTTCTCCGCCTGCTGTATTTATAGGATAAGGTAGCGGAACTGGGTCATGATATTCATCATAAAGAGACTTGGGAGGGTTTAAATCTGTTTTCGGAGTGATTTTAATTGCATCTAAAGGAATTTTATCATTTCTGGAAATCAAAGGATCCTCTTTTTTATCATTAAATACAACTAATAATAAAATAGTTATTAATACGATTAATCCTAATAAATAAAATTTCTTCTTCATAATTTTTTATAATTTTCTTGTATCTAAAAATTCTTCTATTTTTTGATAAATAGATTTAATGAAAAAAATAAAAAGCCCGATTAAAAAACCAATCAATATCGTGAAAAATATAATGAATCCTATCATAGGTATTCCATAATCCAGAGGATTATCTACCAACCTGTAGACAAGCCCGAGGCTTATTCGAGCAGCGGGAAATACAACTATTGCAATAATTTTTTCAAAAAAATTTCTTAATCCTAAGGGAGTACTTATAAATGAGAGGATAAAAAATATGAATACTATGGCTGGATAACCAACTGCGCCAAGTAAAGAGTATTGAAGCCATTTTGATTTTGACTTGAACCATTTGATATTCATATATGTAAAGAGTTTTTATGGGTTTATTTTTTTTATAAAAACATACAATGATTATATCTGATGTTTTACGGAGCGCCTGCTTGCTGAAGGCGAGAATGCCCGTAGCCAAGACTCCTTATTCTTGTGGAGCTTGTACTATTAAAGATTGCATAGATTGAATATATGCAACGCCCAAGTGATTTTCAATTATTTTAAATGCTGGTGTTGATGTTAATGTATGCATAAAAATATGATGTACTGTTAATACTGCGTCCTGAAAATTTTGATTATCTTCAAGTTTTTCAATATTCAAACCCATATCATTACATTTTTTTGCTGATAAATGCCTAGAATGTGAAAGAGTTATTGAATGGCTTGCCAACTCCTCGATAATTTTTGAAATAATTTCATCTTTATTTTCCTCTTCTTTTAACATTCGATTAGCTAATACATTTTTTACTATTTCTTCAGACCAATCCACTGCTTTTTGACACTCACCAATTAAAGTTGGGTGATATTTTGCGATTATGGGTTGCCAAACATGAATTTTGCTATTATCTTTTTGTATTTCTTCATGTGCTTGCTCAAATTCTTCCAAAATACCATGTGCCGGTAGTCCATTAAAATGAGGATCTATTGGACCCAGACTAGATTGTTTGCCCATTACTATTTTGTTGCTAGCGCATGCTATCATGGTGCCACCAGACATAGCTAGTTGAGGTACTATTACCCTTATATCTTCAAACTTTGTTGTTAAATAATCAATAATTGATTCTGTGGCAGCGACCTCGCCACCAGGAGTATGTAATATCAAATCAAGTCCTTTTTGCGAATCAAGTTTGTGAATTGCATTCATGAATCCGTTTTTATCATTATCGTTTATACCAAGTTCTCCTTGCAATTTTTTATATTTTTTTTGTAACCACCCACTATAATATGCAATTACATTTCTTCCCGTTGTTTTTTGTAATTTCTTTAAATATTTTCTACGAATTATATCGTGGGTACTACCTGTCTCCTGTAATTCATTTAAAATTTCTTTCCAATTAGCCATATTAATCTTGATTAAAATTATTAAAAGCAGTTGTTGAATCTGCTACAACCCAAATATCTTTTTTTTCATCTAAAAACGATCCTATTTCTTCATAGGATGAATAGCCTTTATTTTTTTTATCAATATTTATTTTTTTATAAATTTTATTGATTTCTTTTTTACTAATTTTATCTTTTTTCATAATGAATTTAAATTAAAAATTCTAAAACACCTTTTTCAAGCATTGCTAAATTAAAAATATAGTCATTATGATCAAAAGTTTCTCTCAAAGGTTTTTGTGTTTTTTGCCAACCAAAACCGTCAGTTATCCAAAAAAATTCATATTGTCCATTTAAAATATCCGATAAATTCCTATATTCTCCTGCTGTAGATTTTAACTTTGAGCCACCACCTCCATAAAAGTTTGTCTCAATGATAAAAAGTTCTTTTCCGTTATCTATAACGAAATCATATCTTCTTGAAGATTTATCAACTGGTACATCATAGCCAAATTCTTTTTTAATTTTTTCTGAATTTGCCTCCTTTAAATATCTAAAATTCTTTTTATTACACAAATCAACAATAAAAGCCTCGACAATATCTTCCATGGCATGACCTCCACGATTTTTTCTTCCATTGCTATCCAATCCTGCCTCAACTCCAATCATATAATCAACTAGATTTTTGATCTTTTTATCTGTGATTAAATTTTTTAAGCCAGTTTCTTTCACAAACTTTAGATATTTATCAATATCATCATCCGATATTTTTTCTTTTGTAAAATCATAATCTTCATAAACTAATTTTTTATTTTTGTAATCTACTAAAATTTTAAATTTCTTTGTATTTGACCCGTCTCGAACAAGTAAAGCAGGAATAACTTGTGCCAAATTAGGATTTTCCTTGAGTAAAAATTTAAATTCTTTGTCAAAATCGTCTTTACCGATAAGATAGTTTAGGCTATTTAAGGCTAATTCAATTTGCTTTGTGTTGTGTAAAACTTTTTCCCAATTTACAAAATAAGACCAAAGCATATTGCTTGGTTTTAAATTGGTAATTAAAAAATCAAAAACCTCATCTTCGGTTTCACAATTTAAATTTTCCTTATAGAAAGATAAATTTTTCATGCTATTTTTTAGAAAGTTTATTTTTTAAATTTTTATCCAGTTCTTCAAATCTTTTGATAGATAAATCAAGGTATTTTTTTTCAGTATCAATGCCAATAAAATCTCTACCATAAAGATAAGCTGCAAGCCCTGTTGTTGAACTTCCAGTAAAAGGATCTAAAATTACATCGCCCTTATTTGTGCTAGCCAAAACAATTCTTTTAAGTAAATCAAAAGATTTTTGTGTGGGGTGTTTACCAAACTTTTTTTCAATCGGTTTGGGCGTGTTAATTGACCAAACAGATCTCATTTGTAATCCAGGCTTCTTCATCTGATCTTCTGGCCAGTCTCCGTTTTTCATTAAGTCATAATTGAAGGTGTGTTTTGCTTTTTTTTCTTTTCTTGCCCAAAGCAAAGTTTCATGACTAGCTGTGAAAAATCTGCATGACAAATTTGGAGATGCATTAGGTTTAAACCACGCAACATCATTTAAAAAATGAAAATTATTTATTTCCAAAGCAAAGCCACATTGATAAATTGAGTGATAAGTTCCACTGATCCAAATTGTTCCGTTCGGCTTTAAAACTCGGCGACATGCTTTTATCCATTCATTATGAAATTCAAAATTCTTTTTAGTTCCGTTAGTTAAGTCCCAATCTCCCTTTTTTACACTAACCATTTTGCCGTTTTGACAAGTAAAACTACCACTTGATAAAAAATAAGGCGGATCTGCAAAAATCATATTTACCGAGTCTTCAGACAGAGAATTTAAAAGCTCCAAACAATCTGCTCGGTATAGCTTGAATCTCGGTTTTTTATAAAATGTTTTTTGCATAAGTTAATTTTTTTCTATAAAAAATTATAAATAAATCGTTTTCGTAGCCCCGCCATTCGGCAAGATAAACTCCGCGGAAAAAGCACATCCCCCCTCTCTATAAAAATAAAAAATTATTCTTTTTGACCAAGTAAGGCTTCTAAAACTGCTGTTTCAGTAAATTTGCCGGATCTATTTAGCTTCAATAAATTTGCACGTAATTCATTTTCAAATTCTTCAATGCGATCACCAAAAAATCTCCTGGATGCATAAGAAGTGGAGTATAAAAATCCAATAATACTTTTAACGTCCCATTCTTGCACATATCTAATATTATATGGTTTTAGCACTTTGAACTCTGAACGTTTCAGAATGTCTTCAAATTTATCCTTTGTTTCATTAAAATATCCTTTACCCGCCTTGCGCTTCTTTCCAAGATATTTTTCAATTGTCTTTAAGACAACATCTTTCCATTCGTCATTCCCTCTGTTTCTGTGAATTGATGAAGTATTTGAAACCAAGACAACTCCTCCATGATCGTGTGTAAGTTGATAAACTTTAGATAATACTTTGTCTTGTTCCATCCAATGGAAAGAAGCCCCTATTGTTGTTATATTAAAATGACCTAATTTTTTTGTTATGTCTTCGGCTCTTGATTTTAACCAGATAATATTTGTGATTCCCTTTGATTGGGCTATAGATTTACCCTCATTCAACATTTCACGGTCAGGATCAACAGCAACGACTTCTTTAACTATTTTTGATAAAGGAATTGCAATTTGACCTGTGCCAGTTCCTAAATCCAGCGCCCTCGATGATTTATCAAGTTTAAAAATCCTTGATATATGATCATAAAAAAATTTCGGGTATCCTCGTCTATATTTTGCATAATACCATGCCGCATCTTTGAATAATGTAGCATCATTTTTATAATTCATAAAGAAAAAGAAATTTGAAAATTTTTAAAATATTTCACATGCCCCAGACTAACTAAATTATATCACAAGCTATGTTTGTCCTGAAATAAATTGCCCAAAAAATATAAAAAGAAATTCCTGACTATTTCACATAACATTTCGGCATATCTGATGTTTGCCGTAGCGAAGCGGAGGCAAATATGGATGAAGGCTTTTGTATAAAAGCCGTAACCAGATATGTCGTGTTAAGTGAAATTACAAAACTTTTTACAACTTTATTAAAATTCGTTGGTAAAATATTTGCCTTCCTCATATTTTTGAGTTTCTTCATTCCAGCCGCTAAGAAATGGATCGCCTTCCCTCCAGTTTTTGTTTTCATATCTAACTTTACAGACATCGTTTTCCTCGTCATAAAAACTACCGTCTACATTGTTATATTTTTTCCTTTCCGATTGCTCTAGTTCATAGCAGTCCTTTTTTCTTTTAACAACATACTCTTTTTGCTCTTGTTCTCTTTGAGCAGCCTTATCTGCTTTTTCTTGTTCCAGTTCAATCCTTTGTTGCCTCTCGATTGAATTTTGTTTTTGCACTTGGACGGCAAAATAACCGATACTTAAAATAAGTGCTGCGATTATTATTGCGGCTGGAATAATTAGTTTTTCGTTTTTCATAGTTGTAAATATTATAAGTAAAAAGTTTTGTAATTTCACATAATAACTCGTTTCTAGACAAAAACACTTCGCCCATAACACCTAATTTTTAATATAAGATATCTTAATTTTATTATAAATTTAGGCTTTAGGCAAGCATATTAAAATAAAACAAAAAAAGTCATATTATGACTTTTTTATACTCAAGGTAATGTAACTTAAAACCTCAAATGGCGCCACAAAGACAGGCTAACTTCTTTTGGCTTTACGCCTGTCGTTTTC
>WJKP01000011.1 GCA_014729025.1 Candidatus Buchananbacteria bacterium | reverse complement strand
TTCACCAAACAGCCAACATAAAAATTCGAACAAAACATCTGCCACTCTCAAGAAAAGATTACGTAGAATAATCATCACTCCCCTCCTTTATTAATATTTCATTTGAAATTATCACATCTCTACGTTTTCGTCAATGCCTGTTTTGGGATAATTGGTTTTTAACCTATACAAACGATTTTTAAAAGCATTTAAAAAAGTATACATTTCTTGCGATTTTAAAGCGCAAGCAACCACGACAAAAATAACAATACCCACCAAACCAGCTATTAAACCTTGCAAAAATATACCGATAAAAGTTCTAGTGCCAAAATAAGGTTCAATGCCGTATTTCATAAATTGCGTAACAATGGCCATAGCCAAGGTTGCTATTGAAATTTTTAAAACAGCTGTAATAATTCTTCTTTCATCTAAATTCCGCGTCTGCTTTCTTAAAGCCAGCCATAACATTACAAAAAGTAAAATATTTGATAAAGAAAAAGCCAAAGCCAAACCAGCTACACCAAAATCAAAATTAAAACCAAATAAATAAAATGGTTTGGTAAAATATAAACTCAAAAAAACATTAATAATCACGGAAATTAAACCCAAAATAAAAGGCAAGGTTGCCTTATGAAAAGCATAAAATCCTCTTAAAAGTAATGGGATTAAAGCTTGAGCAAACAAAGAAAAAGAAAACATGGCCAAACATTCCATTGTTAACACCGTATCTTCCCAGGTAAAATTACCGGTTCCCAAAATTACACGTACAATTTGCGCGCGTAAAACCAAAAATAAAGCTGAAGCCGGAATAATAAAAAATAAAATCTGTCTGGTTGTATTGGAAAAACTTTGAATAAAATCTTGGGTATCATTTTTTAAAGCTAAAGCCGATAAACTGGGAAAAGCAGCGATAGCAAATGAAATGCCAAAAATACCGACCGGAAAAAGCTGTAAATTATTAGCCAAATTAAACACGGCCAAAGAACCGGCTGCCAAAGTCGAGGCTATTATGGTTATGACTACAAAATTAATTTGATTAACGCCTAAAGTCAAGGTTCGCGGTATCATAATTTTACCGATTTTTCGTAAACCTTTACTTTGTAAATCCAAAATAAATCTATAACGAAAGCCCAAATAAGCTGAGGTCGGAATTTGAATTAATAAATGCATAAAAGCGCCCAAAACTACGCCCCAGGCTAAACCATAAACTCCCCAAAATTTTACAAAAACCAAAGCTCCAATAATAATGCCGATATTATATAAAATCGGAGCCAAAGAATAAACAAAAAAACGTTTATGAGACTGCAAAATTCCACCAAATACAGAGCTGATTCCCAATAAAACCGGGCTTAAAAACATTATTCTGGTTAAAGTTATTGTAATAGCCAGTTTTTCACCAGTAAATCCCGGAGTAATCAATTGCATTAATTGCGGTGTAAAAAGAAACAAAATAGCACAAACAAAAAATAAACTTATAAGTAAAATATTTAAAATTTGATTAGCCAATTTCCAAGCCTTATCTTTTGATTCTTCACTTAAATATTTGGTAAAAATCGGGATAAAGCCGGCTGACAAAGCCCCTAAAACTAAAAGATTAAAAACCAAATCAGGTATACGAAAAGCCGCATAATAAGTATCCAAAATATCACCAGCGCCAAATTGACCGGCCAAAATCCTATCACGAATAACACCTAAAAAACGGCTTGTTAAAGAAGCCGCTCCAATTATAATTGCTGCCGAAGTAATAGTCTTGGTTTGTCCGTTTAATAATCTTTTAATCATTGATTCAAAATTATACTTTTTAAACTAAATCAACAACAAACCGATACCGATTAAAATCTGGGCGATTGCCATTGATAATTTCATCCATTTATTTGCTCTTTCCTGGATATCTTTAGCTTCAAAAATATGATGAGTTTTAACTAAAATAGCAAAAACAACAACCAAAGGTAAAATAAACATTAAATCATAAACCAATAAATAACCAATAGTTTTGATATAAGAAAAAGCTTCAGTCATTATAGCAATAGAACCAACATATAAAGGCAAGGAGCAGGGCAATTCAAATATTGTGACTACTACGCCCAATAAAATGGTTGCCGGCCAATCAACTTTTTTAATCAAACGCATTAAAATCGGGACTTCGCTTTTAGTTACTCCCAAACTAAACCACTTGCCATAGAAAAAAACATCTTTAATATTAAGTAAAGCAGCCAGCCAGATTAACCCGATTATAATATATTTAATAATATGGCTAATTTCCTGATATAAAGGCCATTCTAAAAGTTTATAAACAGTATGCGAAAAAACCACACCAATTAAAAAATAAGTTATAAAAACCGTAACAATATAAATCAAACCTAATTTAATCATACGATGCGGTTCATGAGCAAAAACCAATAAATAACCCAAAAGTAAAATCAGCATACCAACTGCGCAAGGATTAATCCCATCCAATAATCCGGCAATCACCACCAAAGAAAAACTTAAACCACGATTTTCTAATAAAGCTGCCAATTCTAAACCTTGTTCAGTACATTCGGCATTATCCATAGTGCATTCTTGTATATTTTCCTGAGCCAAAACAAAATTAAAGCTTAAAAAAAATAAAGCAATAACAATGCCTCCGATTAAAATTTTCTGATAATTTTTCATATTATTTACCACTAAACATAATTACCAATGACTTCCTTGGCCTGCCTGGCAATCATTAATTCTTCATTGGCCGGGATAACAACAGTTTTTAAATTAGGCAGACCCTTTAAAATTAAACGACGAACAATAGCGCTTCGCTCACCAATACCGGCTGTAAAAACTAAAGCATCAACTTCATTCAAAATAATATTATAAGCGCCAATGTATTTTTTAATATTATAGATAAAAATCTCTAATGTCAACTTGGCCAGTTCTTTTTCTTTTTGGGTCACTCGGCCTTTTATTTTAAAATTAGGCACGTCATAACCTGCTTTAATTAGAAGTTCACGCATATCCATTGAACCGCTTAAACCAAAAATACCTGATCTTTTATTTAATAAATTATTAACATCGTCTTCGCTCATTTTTAATTTGCGAATCAAATATAGAGGTATAGCCGGATCAATACTGCCACTTCTGGTTGACATGACTAAACCTTCCAAGGGGGTAAATCCCATAGAGGTATCAATTGCTTCGCCTTTTTTAATGGCAGTAATTGAACAGCCAGAACCCAAATGGCAAGTAATTAAATTTAAATTTTTTAATGGCTTTTTTAATTTTTTAGCGGTTTCTTGAGCAACATACTGATGTGAAATACCATGAAAACCGTAACGTCTAATATTGTATTTTTTATAATAACGGTAAGGTATGGCATAAATATAAGCATAATCAGGCAAAGTGCGATAAAAAGCAGTATCAAAAACAGCCACATCAGGCACGTTTTTCATATACTTGTCACTGGCTTTAATGCAATTTAAATTAACCGGATTATGCAAAGGCGCCAGTTTATTATATTTACGCAATTTACGCATAATCTTTTTATCAAGCAAGATCGGCTCAGTAAAATCTTCACCGCCATGAACAACCCGATGTCCCACTAAACCGACATCATCCTTAATATCTGCTAATTTTTCAATCATTAATTTAAAAGCTTCTTCATGAGTTTCGACTTCATTAATTTCTTTTTTACCGTTTAAGGTAATAAAAGAGTTGATCAAACCGATCCGCTCAATCATTCCCTCTTTAACTGTTTTTAAACTGTCAAAATTAAAAACTTTAAATTTTAAAGTCGATGATCCGGCATTAATCACTAAAATATATTTTTTTTGCATAATATTGTTATTGGTAATTAATATGAAAACGCTAGTTTAATTACAACCTTAAACAAAAGACTTAAACAAGAACCAGCTAGCCAAACTTAAACCCGCCTCAAACTATTTCTTTACCTTGAACATGTCGCCATGACCGGGAATAATATAATCAGCCAGTTTAATTATTTTTTTCTTATTTTTATTATATTCCTTTTTATTTTGAATCACTAAATTTTTCTCTTCCTGTTTTTTGACAAACAAATCACCGGCAACAACAATAATACCTTTATCGGTTTTAGTAATCACACTGCAACTGTCCAAAGAATGACCCGGCGTACTAATAACCGAAATATTATCAGTAATAATATTTTTACCTTTATTAATAATATCAAAATCAATCAAAAATTGTTCGTCTTTGTAACTGGTCAAATAATCGGTTTTAATAGCTTTTTTAAATAAATGTTTATTACCAACATGATCAGGATGATGATGCGTAATAATCAAATAATCAATATTTTCCGGTTTTAAGCCTTGTTTATTTAAAGCTTTAAGTAAATATTTTTCAACCTCTTCATTACCAGTATCAACTAAAATATTATGCCCTTGATCTTGAATCAAGGTAACAGTACTGCTGGCTTTGAATTTTAATTTATTTTTACCCAACCATTGAAAATAACCAGGCAGTAAAACGTTAACTAGAGCTAATTTTCCTGACATATTATCTAATTAATTCACCTCGCATGCCCTTTACCCAGCCACAAGCATTACCTTCGTCAGTATCGATTTGAAAAGCTTTCTCATGTTCTTCTCCGGAACGCACTACTACTTTATCAAAAATCAAACCACGCGGGCCTTTGACTTTTATTGAAACTTTTTGCCCGGCTTTAACTTTTAATTTTTGAGCTTCTTGCGGTGATAAATGTACATGTCTTTGCGCCACAATCACGCCTTGTTTTAATTTAATTTTACCTTTGGGGCCGATTAAAAGCGCGCCTGGCGTGCCGTTTATATCACCGGAAATACGCAACACAGGGGTAATACCCAGTTTATAACATTCAGTAGCTGATAATTCTACCTGAGTTTTTTTTCTGACTGGCCCGACAATTCTTAAAGCTAACTCGCCTTTCGGGCCTTTAATCTTGATTTTTTCTTTAGAAGCCCACTGGCCTGGTTGTGAGACCATTTTCATTATTTTTAATTTATAGTCTTTACCAAACAATTTATCGACATGTTCCCGCGTTAAATGACAATGCCTGGCTGAGACTTCTACTATAATTTTAGCCATATTTTTTATAATTATAATAATAATATCATTATTATAACATATCTAAAGACTTTTTAAAAAAAAATAAAAATGCCCGGTTTAAACCGAGCATTTTATATAAAATATTAAAGTTAATTAGCACAGCCCGCATTGGCATTGGCACTACCACTGCCTTCAAAGCCAAAACCAGGAGCCGGAGGTGTAGCATCTAATTGCTGTGAACATTCTTCAGGCGCAGCATTAAATCCGGAACAAATAGTAGTTAATAAACTTTGCGCATCCCTGGCGCTTGAAGCTTTAACACCATTAACCATCAAAGTCGGGGAACCTTGCACGCCGTATTGGGCATTATCTTGCTGATAAACATTAAATGGCGGATAATTACCTTTCCAGCCTTGCTTATTTTCAAAATTAGCAGTTACTTTATATTCTTGATCAGTCTGAGCAACACAATTTTTAAGCTGTGACTGGTCAATTCCGACTTGTTTTAAACAAGCTTCACCTTCACCGGCTTCTAAAAAACACTGCAAATAAGCTTGTAATTTATTATTTTGTTCTTTTTGGATACAATACTGATTTAATTGTTCGTTTAATTCTTCTTGCCCATGCATGGCATAATCACAAAACTTTAATTCAAAATCAATTTTATCACCCAGCAAATCAATCACCGGTAAAATACCTTTTTCAATTTGTGTACCATAAGGACAATGACTCATAACAAATAATTCAACATTTGGTTTATCAGTCTTGGGGATCTCAGCAGCCGGCTGATTGGTTGAATCATTTGAATTATTATTATTTTTTGCTGATATTTCCTCAATATTCATACCTTCCGGGAAAAATGTTTTACCGTCTTTTGTTAAAAAAATATCCAATTCATTACCGTCATTTAAAACAGCTGTCATTTTATAAACACTACCGTCATCAATAACATCCTTGATCTCAACCTCATTACCGGGGGCCACAAGGTTTTCATTAATAAAATCCAAAGCCCTGGCTTGCGCTTTTTCCGGACCCAAAACAGTTGGTTTTGACTGGCAGCCGGAAATAGCCATGGCTAGAATGAAAAGAGAAATAATCAAACTTATTTTTTTCATAAAAAAATCAATTAATCATTAGTACTCTTATTTATACTATTTTAACAAAAACACGTCAATAGTCAAAATTTCCACACAAGGGCGGGGCTATTTTTGCTAGTAACTTCTGTTCAGAACCACCGTGATTAAGGATCCTTGGGGCTTTTTTGCGGTGATTTTCCATTTGTCTCATTTAGGCACTCGGGTTCCGCCTATTTAAGCACAAAAATGAGAGCCAGCCGTAGCTCGACGAGTTTGAATTGAGTAGTGGCTCGCCTTCGCGATAAATGTTTTAACATTTCTCGCTTCGGCGAGCGAAGGCTGGGGAGGCAGGATTCGAAGATACGCCCGATGGCTTAACTGAGACGAATTCTCACCCACACCGTCCCTATAAAATAAAAACAACCCACGTGAAGTGAGTGTTTTTATTTTGCTGGCCACTCCTGTCCAGAACCACTTTATTTAGGGAACCTGGGGCTTTTTTGAGGTCGTTTTCCAGTGTCTCATTTAGGCACTCGGGTCTATGTCTAAATTTGAGTTATTAGGCAAATTAACGTATAATGTTAATATAATTTTATATAATATTTATGAATAAGCCATATTTTAAAGATAAAAATTTCACCCTTTATCGCGATAATTGTATTGATTTTTTGGATTCACTCGATGAGGATTCAGTCGATATGATTTTTGCTGATCCTCCATATCTTTTATCAAACGGTGGGTTCACATGTGATGGTGGGAAAATGGTGAGTGTGAATAAGGGCGAATGGGATATCAGTAATGGGACTAAAAAAGATTTTGAATTCCATTTATCATGGATTAAAGCTTGTCACAGAGTTTTGAAACCTGGTGGGACTATTTGGATATCTGGAACATATCATTCTATTTATCAATGCGGATTTGCTCTTCAGGTTAATAAATTTCATATTTTAAATGATATTGCTTGGTTTAAGCCCAATGCTTCTCCTAATTTAAGTTGCCGATTCTTTACTGCTAGTCACGAAACTTTAATTTGGGCGAGAAAAGATAACAAAGGTAAACATAAATTCAATTATGATAAAATGAAAAATGGCGATTGGTCTGAAGACTTTATTAAAAAACCGGGGTTACAGATGAGAAGTGTTTGGTCAATATATCCTCCAAGAAATGGTGAAAAAAAATTCGGTAAACATCCAACTCAAAAACCGATTGATTTACTAGTTAGAATAGTTTTAGCTAGCACAGATAAAGGTGATTTAGTTATCGACCCATTTTCCGGCTCATCTACTACGGGCTTAGCTTGTATTCTGAATGATAGAAAATTTATCGGCGTTGATTTAGAAAAAAAATATTTAGATTTATCAATTAAAAGATATAAAGATATTAAAAGTGATTCTAATTCTAAAAATAATTTCAAATCATCATTAAGAAAAAAATTATGATTAAAGGCGGAAAAGGCGGTGCTAATACAAAAACTGGACTATATTTTGAAGGCAACGTCGATTTTTTAACTTTCATACAAAAGCAGAAAAATTATGAGGTAAAAGGAAATGAAATTTATTATAATGGTAAAAAGGTAGGTCTAACTTTTAAAAAGCATGGCCTATATCAATATTTGGACGAGAATGGTATTGATTATCGTAAATTTATAACAAAAAAATTATTACCGGATGATGCAATTTTTGTTATAGCCAATAATACTTTATTTATTTTGGAAATTAAATTTCAGGAAGTGGCTGGTTCAACAGATGAAAAGTTGCAAACTTGCGATTTTAAAATAAAACAATACAGAAAACTTTTATCACAGCTAAATATTGAAGTTCAATATATTTATATTTTAAATGATTGGTTCAAAAAGCCTGAATATAAAGATGTCCTTGATTATATAATATCAATAAACGGATGCTCATATTACTTTAATTATTTGCCTTTGCAAAAGATAGGGTTGCCTGTACCGAAATAATAAGTAAATTTAAAATTTTTATGGAAAAATATGAGATATATTCACTAATTATACAAGGTATTACTTTATTAGCAGCTAGCATTTTTGCTATTTGGCAAATTTTTATTAATCAACGGCTAAAAAGACTAAACGATTTTGTAGCTATCGCTATTGTACCAAATTCTGAAGGTGCCAATATTAAATTATTGAACACTGGAAAAATAAATATCTATATCCACGGGAAGGTGCCAATATTAAATTATTGAACACTGGAAAAATAAATATCTATATCCACGGGTTTGAAATAAATGGGATCACTAAGCTTTTTGCCAAAGGTAGATTGATTTCGGCAGCAAGCCTTGATTCCGCATATTATTGGTTGCCAATAGAAAATATTCCTTGTAGTGGAACTTTTCCAATAAAAATTTGGTTGACTGATGAATACGAAAAAAAATATATAACTCAAGGGCAAGGAGAAAGTTTAAAATTGGATAACGATAAAATTGAAGTACGTGTATGTACCTTCAAAACATATAAGGAGAAATGGGAGTTTTAAACTATTTAGACATATAGCCAGTTTGTTCACTAAATAAAATAATTCCTCACAATATTTTTATGAAAAAGATTTATATACCGATAAACCTGCCTTTGGGCTTGCATAATGATATTAAAGACTGGAGTTCAAAAAAAATCAGTATAGATATTAATAGTTTACGAGATTTATCAAAACATAAAAGCACAAATCTAGATTTTTTATTATCAATAATAAAAGGTCATCCTGAATTCGATAAATCTGAGACTTTAGAGCATAAAGGTTTACTAATATCTCCTGAGCTAGTTATTCAATACAAAGATCGACAAGCAAAAGAAAATCATAAATTTACGTTAGAAATTAAGATTATTACTGACATAGAGTTAATTTCGAAGCAATATTCCGCACCAAAAGATATCTATGAAGATATTATCTATTCACTTTGTTTATTTTTGAACGCTAGTCTTAATACACTTACTTTCGCGCGTTTTTCACCAATAATATTTGATGATAAAAAAGTTATATTTAACTCAAAGTTAGCATATTTAATTAATCCTTGGCAGGATTGGTTCAGATCTTATGATACATTACAAATAATTCTAAATGATTCCTTGAAGAATCAAATTAATTCAACCGCTAAAAACTATGATTTGATGCTTCCTCATGTTAAAGAATCTATAAAGCCTCTAGACCTTAATAAACTCTCCGATTTAGCAGATGTAGATATGAGGGTAACCAATTACCTACATAGGTTCGGAAGAGTTCTTTCCGAAATAATTAGAATGCATCCAAGCCATGATTACTCTGCAATAATAGGATTATTAACCGCTCTCATAGAAGGATTCCTTCTTATAAACGGCGAAAATCGTTACAAATTTAAAATAAGAGTTTCAAACTTGTTAAATGATAATAATATTGGAAGCGCTCTTACAAATATATACGATTCTAGATCGATCTTTTTTCACTCAGGGAAATACAGTAAAATTGATGATATTTTTGATTTTTTAACAATAGAATTCCTATTAGTTATATTACAAAAAATTATTAATTTTCAGATTAAAACCGAGATCAAACAAGATTCATTTGATTATACAAGAATACCTTAGATTATACATTGCTTTACTATATCATTTTCAATACAACATTAAATTTAAAAATCGCCTAAAAGGCGATTTTTAAAACTCTCGGGTCTTCCTCGATAAAAAGTTCTTGTGGCTCACCTACGCAAAAACCATGAAGCTGGTCATCACCAGCCGTAGCTCGCCGTATTTTAGATTAGAGAATTGCTTGCTTTCACAATATGTGCGTGAGCACATTTTGCTTCGGCGAGCGAAGGCTGGCAACTGGGGACTAGAACTTACCTAATTAGGGAACCTTAGGGCTTTTTTGAGGTCGTTTTGCACTGTCTCATTTAAGCACTCGGGTCAGCCAATTTAATCACAAAATGAGACAAATGAGACATTATAAAAAAGGGATTTATAAATGTCTCATATTTCAGGGACATCAGTCATTTCTGGTTTTGCTTTATCCATCACTGATTGAATTTCTTCTTTTGCTTGAGATACATCAAAATATTGTGGACTATACGGGGTACTATGATTAGCTGTATAATCGTAAAATTCAACTATTAAATCATCTAAAAAAGTGCTTAATCTTTGTACTAAAATTTCATTAACCATGCCCCTTCGTTTAGAACTAGGAAAATTATTATTATGATTATTTACATCAGTATGAGCAACAATTTGATCCCTAATAGTTTTTAATCCTTCTTTTTTAAAACTATTAATAAATTGTTCTAACTTTTTTTCTTTAACATCTTTAAAGGCGGTCCAATTCCAAAGACTAATGACTCTTGAGTCTTTATCTATTAAATTACTTATTATAAGAAGACTATCATTAAAACAAGTATTATGGATATTTTTATAAAATTGATCAATTAGTTTACCAGGTGCATAATTTTTAGCTTCTTGCTGTGCGTAAGCTTCAATGTATTCACAATAAGTTAATTGTTCTTTTGCAACTAGAAGTAATTGTGCTATTTGATGTTCTTGAATTTTTACCATGCTAATTAATTAAATTTAAATTTAAATTTTTCAAGATTGCTTTCCATAATAATTTTCTAAATTCGTCTGGTTGAATCATTGTAAATATATTTTCTTTTTTAATAATATTGGAGGTATCATCAAAATCAAAAGAAATGTTATAAGGATGCATTCCTGTTAATTCAGCATAATGAATCACAACACTTCTTACTTCATAAATATACTTGGCAAACTCATCAATATTTTGGATTTGAACCCTCTGCCCAGCTTTATAAATCATTGGACCATTTAATAATTGGTCTATTTCTGTCTCACTTAAATTATTTTTTATAAAAGCAATAAAACGATTAGTCCAACCCATCCTTAAACTATTTGGATTAGCCAAAAAGTCAATAATTGAAGTAAGGGCAAGAAGTAATTCGTTATTAGATGAATATTCAGAATATTTATCATTACTCAATAAAATGCAATTATATGCTATCCATCTTGGATAATAAAAATTTAAAATTTTATAAAGTTTAATAAAATTTTCATCTGACAAATTATTAAGATCAATTAAACTATCTTCTGTTGATTTATTTAAAAATTGTTCACCAATAAAATCATTGGAAAATAAATTTATTATTCCAAAGCCGAGTAATTTATGAAGTAATTCATTAATTTCATTAACTTCGTTTTGAGGAAAGCTAGGCATAATTTTAAAATTAAAATAAATTATTAATTTTTATAATTGCATCTATGTCATCAGCAAATATTTTTTTATGTGGAGTTATGTCTTGTATATCTATGTTACAATATATAGCTGTTATTAAAATTAATTCTACGGATATTTCAATGTAATATTTAAAATTTCCCAAATACTTATCATAATCATATCTAGAGTACTGCGGTAATTCATCAATGAAGGAATCTGTTATCGAAGATATTGGATTATGTATTGGTTGGCAAAGTTTTTTATAAAACTTATTATAATATCTATCTTTAATAAAATTAATCATGACATTGTTTTTGAACTCTTTAGCTAATTGATCTATTGATTGCTCGACTTTAAATTTACCATTACCATCAAATCCAAATTGAGGATTTATTATCTGACAAATAATTCTTAATTCCTTTTCAAAGGCAACACGTAAAAGACCGTTAGCTTGTTCAAAATAATTTAAATGGGCTAACATACAAGAGGCGTTAACATAATCCTTGATAATAATTATTTCTGAAAATATTGAAAAAGTCTGATCATCGATATCAAATTTATCAATCCAATAACCCATAATAAAATAAGAATAAGAATCTTTTAATTTTATTAGTTCCTTTTTGATTGGTATCTTTGAATTTTTAATAATATCTTGTAAATCTAATTGGTTAATTTTATTCATAAAAATTATCTTCCTTCTAATAATCCCTTAACTATACCAAGCTTATATTCTAAACTTTTCATTTCCCAATTAGTATTAGTTAAATGATTAATAATTAATTTTTTAATTTTAGGTATAGAATCTTCATTATCTAAGACTGCTGTAAATATTACACTGACAGAATCTTTTATCTCTGGCTGTGAAAATTGAATATCGGTTAGTTTGTATTTATTAAACACCTTTATTAATTTTGATTTAACTTCTGGGAAATTAATTTTTTCAATTTTAGCTTCTTTTTCTTCTTGGATCTCAGATCTGTTTTTAACTTCTTCCGCTAATTCATGTAATCGTTGCATTGAACGTTTAGATTCTAAATATTGTTGACCTTCTTCTGCTGTTAAACAAAAACGTTCACGATCAGCTTCGCAATTCTCATCAACTGGTTCTTCAATCTTTTCGTTCAGATCAATTTCTGCCATTTCTTTTTTAGTTAGTTTTGGTCTGTATTCTTTACCATTATCATAAAAAAGCCTTCGTTTACCACACTTAGTACAGGAATACCAAAACATTACCGGCTCATTATCCTCACTAATGGATAATTCTTTATCAAAGACTTTCATTGGGCTATTACAAATTAAACAACTTACGCCTTTGATTGGTTTAGCATTTTCTATTTTTTCATCCCGAGCTTTATCATTATTCATCCATTTTTGAATCATAGTTTCTTTATCAGCATAACTTTCACCCTTTAAGGTATACATGTAAACATCACGAATAACATTTTTAGCTCGTTCTTTTTCTTCTTTTGAGACTTTATCACCTAAATCTTTATCACTTATTTTATCAAATGATTTTTCCGCAAAACGGCACTCATCAACAGTAAGACGGTCATAGCGGTCAATGTAATATTGTTTAGGTTGGAGATGTGTGAACATACGATTTAAAATGGTATATCTTCTAATCTAACCTCATAATTATCATCGTCATCGACTTCAATTTCTTCTTCTGGTTCAGCATTATCTTCGATGAATTTATTTTGTTTTTGTTTTAATGTTTTTTTAGATAATGCTTTGAAAGCTTTAAGATCTAAAATTGATCTTTTTATTAAATCCTTATCTACTTGTAATAAATCATCATCAACTTTCAAAGCCATATCATTAATTCCTTTTAATAATAAACCTGATAATGATTTAACTCTTGATAAAGCGACATATCCCATTCCACATAAAAATGATTTACTTAAATCAATTTCAGCAAAATCGAGACTAATACCTTGGCTTTTATGTATTGTAATCGCCCAAGCAAGACGTATAGGTAGTTGCGTTATCTCAGCTAGAATTTTATTATTTTCCTCTACGCACCAAGTTGCAGGTACAACATGAATAATATCATCTGAAATAGTTTTTACTATTGGGTAATTAGTATCCTCATCAAAATCAATAATTTCTCCAAGAGTGCCATTAACATATCCTTCTCTAAAATTATTTTTAACAAACATTATAATAGCTCCTTTTTTGATAGTTAATCTTTCAGGTGCTAGACAGGATTTTTTTAAAGAATCAACCATTGTCCTAATCCCTTCGGAGTGCATCTCATAAACAATTTCTTTACCTTTTATCTTTTTAAGTTCGTTGTGATTTATCCTATCAACGTCGATATTATGAGAATATAATTTTGTAATATGTAATTTACTTTTTGCCTTGGCGTTAATTCTTTTTATTAACTTATTTTTCACATCCTGATCCACAGAGTTTTCTCTTATTTTTTTTAAAATTCCTAAGAAATCTTTATCATTTTGACGATATTGTTCTGTTAGATAACAAACTTTTAAATCCATATTATTCCAAATATCCGATTCAAATGCATATTCACTTGTATCACTTTCTTTCGAAACTGGAGGTAATTGAAAAAAATCACCGCATAATATAACTTGTATTCCACCAAAAGGTTCGTCATTATTTTTAATTGTTTTGCAAATTTTATCTACTAAATCCAATTGAGAAGAATGAAGCATAGATACTTCATCGATAATCAATACTTTTGTATTCAGGATATTATCATAAATATAATCTTTATTTACAATCTCATTAATTTGGGATTTATTCATTTTTAAATTTATACCCATTCCACACCATGAATGAATAGTCCTCCCATTCATGTGAGTTGCAGCAATACCAGTTGACGCTGTTATAGCAACAGCTATATCATTTTTTCTTAAATATTTAATATATTTGTTTAATAAAAAAGTTTTACCGCTACCTGCGGCACCTGTTAAAAAAACGTTGTATCCTAATTTTAAAATATTTAAGGCGTCCCTTTGCTTCATAAATAATTTTAATATTTTTAATTTCTTGATAAGTCAACTATCATGGGCATATTAGATTTTATTGATTTTCCAGCAACTATTGCATGGTATTGCTTTAAATTTGGCAAAGCATGAACCATATCTTTACCCACATAATTTTGCAAAAAAGAAAAACTGGTCTCATCAAATGCTTGAAAGCACACAACGGTATTACATTGTGTTAATACTGTTTTTGAAACATTGGCGGTTCTTTGAGCTATAACTAAAAATCCAACGCCATATTTACGACCCTGCAATGCAATTTGTCCCATTTTACTTACTAATCCTTTATTAGCTGAATAATCTCCTAAATCGCCAAGAAATGATGTTTCAGGTATAATTGTATGAGCTTCTTCTAAAACAATACAAAATTTATTTCCTTGATTTGATTTAGCATAAAGAAATAAACTATCTAAAAACATTTGAGTAAATTCTAAAATAAAAGAAGTATTTGATAAATCAGGCAATTCAAATATAGATAAATTGTCCTCAGAATCAGCAAAAGCCTTAATATATATATTGAGTTTTTCCTGAATTTGTTTTTTATATTTTAATACTTCTTCTGAATTTTTATTTTTTGTGGCTGTTTCTTTTTTGGCAATTATTTCTTCTACCTCACCTAACCCAGAAGAATCTATAAGTTGTTTTGGGGAAAGTTCCGATAATTCAACTTTCCATTCTCCCGTTAAATCTATGCAGATAATTTTTGTATCATTTTTTAGTTGTTTTATAATTTCTCTTGCAATAAATGATTTGCCAGCACCTGTAACTCCAAGTAATGCCATATGGTGACTAACGGCTTCACTTAAATTTATAACTGAAGGTAACGAAGTCCCTGGGATAACACCTAATTTATAAAGAGGATATGCAAAATCATTAGTAGTTAATTCATTTGTGTTTGCTTTAAAAATGGGGGTGTTAATAGAAGGAACCCATCCAAATTTTTGGAAAGATAACAATTCTTCACTCCATTCACCCAATTGAATTGCCTCACCTTCTATATATCCCATTTCATTCCTTGCTTCAAGTTTTTCTTTTTGCGTGGTGCCAGTAATCACCTGATAATACAATTTTTTACTGCCAATCTCCAATTCAATTAAATCATCCATTTGTAAATCTTCTTTCATTTTGGAATACTCGAATTTAATTTTGCCAATATTAGATCCTTCGATAACTACCCCAATAAAATCCTTAACACGTATCTCAGAACTAATTTTTTGTATTTCTTCTTCATCGGATACTTTATATACGAAGTTCTCATCCATTTTAAACTTCAAATCCTCTTTTCGAGGATTTTTTAGCTGTAATATTTTTGCCCACTTTTCCTGATTTAATAAATAGGTGTCAAAAATTATACCAGTAATTACTAAGTCTTTAGTATCTTGCATCGAATATTTAAATTTAACAATATCAAATTTGGTTACATTCTTTTTATCTTCAAATAATTTAACTAAAAAAATTTTTTTTGATTGAACTCCAAAAATTTCCCCGATTTGGTTGTTATTAACCTTTATTTCTCTTATTAAAAATTTGTTATGTATTTTTTTAGTGTCTATTATTATTATAAAAAACCAAAAGATGAATAATAATATAGTATAAAAATTTTGGATTGAATAATAAGTTAAAAGGAAATAAATAAATACTGCTGAATAAAGAACCTTTCCTGTACCAATCAAAATCGCTATGTTTTTCAAAAAATCAGCTATTTTATTTGTAATGTGTTCAGGGCTTTTGTTCTTATCCTCTATAGCAATGGCTATAATAGAAATCATTAAGAGAAATAAAAAAATAATTACAGCAAACCACCAAAAAATAATATTTACAAAAACATCTTTTATCGATAAAAAAACTAATATTAGAGGAACTACATTAGTAATTACATTCTTAGGTGAAGTATAGTATGGCTCAATAAAAAGAATTGAAAAACAAAGCATAAACAATCCAGAATAAAACCAAAGATCTTTTGTTTCCGTACTTGGCAGAAATGATCCTGATGATAAAAATGAAGTTAAAATAAACAACATAAAAAAGAGAATAAAAATAACAAATCTATTCTTTAATAAATAATTTAGATTCTCTAGTTTTTCTTTAACCCACATAAGTGTCTAATTTAGATATTTATAGTTAAAACTTACCACTTTCAGGCTGTTTAATCAAGATAAAAAAACTGGCATCCAGCCAGTAATTTTATGAGCTATGAATAATATTTCATATTTCTTTCAACTTCCTCAATATCTCAACCATAGCAAAAGTATCCAGCTCACAGTACTTAAGCATATCCGTGGCTAACTTATTACGTTCAGATTTTTTAACTGATTCATCAATCAAAGTTAACCAGCTTTGAGAAGCAGTACCGCCTTCTTGTATTTCTAAATCTTTATAAGATAATTTAGGTACTATTACCGGTAAAACTTTTTTAATTGAAGCACTGCCATGAAAATTTTTGTGTACATAATAACCATTACGAAATATCATCATCAGGTCATACATTGAATTATTAATTTCCTGTAAAAAATCGGAATATTTGGGTGCACGTCTGGCCATTTCTCTATTACAACCTTTTTCAAAAACATCATTCCAAGCAATAAATGTACCGATACCTTTAACAAAGCTTTTTAAGGCTTTCAACAAATCATTAGTCGGGTCTTTTTTGTCTTTAGCTAAAAACTCATAATGTTTTAATTTAGCTCCTTTAGATTCTTGAACATGTAAAGAAAACTGAAAAACAATTCTTTGATAAGGTTTATAACCGTCAAACATAGGAATAGCTGGACTGAATGTTTCATAATCAAGAAAATATAATGGGTATTTTAATTTACTCAATTCAGACTTAATGTTTTCTTTTTCTATATGAATCTTATTCTGCTTTATAACATTATGATGCAAAATTGATTTATGTTTGGTTAAATAATCATCAGGAATATCTTTTATCATGATAATCCCTTGATCTAATAATTCATTTAATTTTTTCTCAGTTAAGCTACCGGCGATATTATAAATTGAATGTTCAGGGATATCTTTCCAACAATAACCAATAAAATTACATCCAAAAGGGTTTTTGCATTGTTTTAAAATTTTAACTTGAGGTTCATCTTTTTTAGTAATCAATTCTAAAGCATTTTCAATATCAAGATGGACACCACTAATAACATTTTTTACTTCACTAGTTAAATCTTCTATTTTTAACAATTTCTTAGGGTCAATCTTACCTTTACGTACATATTGATTATTAACATGGACTAAATGCAGTTTACCAATTTCATAACCGGCTCCTTCAAAACATGTTTTCTGAAAAGCCAAATCAATAATATGAATATCTTTTAATTTAGTTGAACTTTTAACTTCGTAAATATCCCATTTTTTTGTTTTGGGATTATAAGAAAAAATATCTGCCATACAATATAATTTATTAGCCATGGCAGTAGCTTGGAATAATAATTTATTACCTTCTTTGATTAATTTTTTAGTGTGTTTTTCTGCTTTATCATATAAGCCTTCGACTTCAACTCCCTTAGGAAATAACTTTTTAGCATAATCTTCAATTTCATAACCTTCATCAAAAATACGCTGCAATGAGGCGTCAACTTCTTCAGGTAATAATTCACGTCTGAATTTATATAACCAAAGATATTTATAACATTGAATGTATTTTAAAAATTGAGATTTTGAAATCATGCTTTTATTTACTATTTAACAATTTAAATCCATTATCATTTTTATATTTTTCATATTTCAAAGCTTTAGACCCTAGACCTGATTTGGGTAATGATAAATGCATTTTGCCGACATTTTTACCTAATTTATTAATCTGGCAAAGCTTTACTAAATCTTTTGATGGAATTATCCAATAATTATTATCAATTTCAGTGTAGAAAATCCAATAAAAATTATTTCTAGGATTAACTGTCATTGCAGCAAAAACGCTACCTTGTTTTGCGGTTTTAGAGCGAGCTTTGATTTGTATATCAATATACTTTTTATCATTAATCCTAATAATACAATCTATACCCTGATCATCAACCAATGTCATATATACATCAAATCCTCTTTTTAATAATTCTGCTATTACAACGTATTCCTGTCTTTTACCGAATGAAGCCGTGTCTCGATATGCCATAAATTTAATATTATTGAATATTTAAAAAATGAGGTTATAAAATATTTTTCTATAATACTTCTTTAACTAATTCACGATACTTCTCATTAAGAGAATAATTATTTTTTAATTCTCCCATTTCACCACCTGTTTGAAAATTCACCACTTGCCGAAGATGGGAATTATTACGTTTGGTTAAAAATTGAGAGATATTACTTAAGTATCGTCCTGTTTTTCCTATATTATCACCAATACCGTGCTGATGCAATTTCTCTTTGATTTCTTCTCTATTAAAAACTTTATTTTCACTTGCCAGTATTTGCAAAAAAACCTTTAAACGAGGAATAACCGCACTTTCAATATTTAAAGTATCAATTAATTTCTTTTTTAAAACAATGTTATTATACTGACCAGGTTCTAATGAAAAACTATTTCTACCACCTTCAGATTGAACTTCATCCTCGTCTTCATCTTCCTCTGATTGATTAGAAACATTATCTCTGGAAACTTCCCACAACTGTTCCAATTTATTAATTATGGCTTTACCTCTTTTTCTAATTACACTCGGAGTCCAATCATCATATTTAGATAAATCCTGAGTCATTTGAAAAGCACTAAATCCGTCTTTTAAGGCTTCGCCCATATAAACTTTAATTTTCTCATCAAACGGTTTATTAGCAGCTGATTGATTCTTAGATTTTTTCTTTTCTTTAATCCCGCCAATTAGTAATGTTAAATTCCCCAAAGTACTTACAAGCTTATCATGTTCATCCTCGGTAAAATTTTCCTTCCAATATTTGGCTGACATTGTTTGAGGTAAGATATGTTCAATTTGAACAGTTGAATCAAATTTTACTTTTTTAATTACCGAATCATCAACCAGTGAATATTCATATTTAGCCAAAATATATTTACACCATGAATTGCCATAACAATCATGTTCTAAAGATTCATAGAACCTGTTGTATACACGATTTTGAACTAGTATTTTTTCAATATAATCTTTAATATCATCCAAACTTTTATTTTTACTAATCAATTCTCTGATAATATACCAGCTTGGATATTTAATTTTAACGGCATTATAGCCGGCTATCCAAAATAAGGCATACATTCTTTCTAAAACAAAAACCAATTCTTGAAAATCCTCCTTTGGTAAATTGGCTCTACGAGCACTTATTAAAACAGGTATCCAGTGATTATGATTTATTTCCCATAATAAACTAAGAATCTTTTTGGTTTTATCATTAAGCTGATTATAAAAATCTCCCTGATATAAAGATAAATAAGCATCCACTGTTTTATCCCAATCAGACATAAATTCATAAGGTGTAATATTTTTATCTCTGATATAGTTTGTAATTTCTTTAAATAAATCTTTTTTGGGGTTAGTTCCTAAAATAGCCGTACGATGATAATTCAACAAAGACTCCATGCCGATATTGGTATCTTCAATCCTTTGCCAAACAGAAAGTAGTGATAATTTTTCTTTATCAAAATTTTTCTGTGAATTAGGACTTTCATTGTTATGCTTGTTAATTTCATCCAATAATTTTTTTAATAAGAAATTTTTTAAAAGATCTTCTGTTCGTAATTCTTTACCTCTTTGATTAATTGTTTCAAAAATCGTATAAGCTGAAGCAATATCTTCAGTAACCACAATAATCACAAAAACATTGGACATCAAATATTCATAAATAGATGCCAGATAATCCATAAATTTTTCAGTACTGACATTCATTTCTGAACTTCTCATGGCTATTAGATTATGAAAAACAGCAATAGTATTTTTAAACTGTTTTCTAATTTTACTGCCATTATAATTAGCTAAACTATTGATATCATTTAATATATTATTTTCAAATGCTAATTTGTCTTCTGAACGGGCGTAAAGGCGAAAACGATTTTCTTTTTTAATGAATTCATTTTGGATCTTTTCAGCTAAATCCATTCTATTATTATCAGCAAACATATCACGTAAAACCGCTAAAAACAAAGTAATGGTTGTTAAACGCTGTTGACCGTCAACTACTTCAAAGCCTTTATGATCATCATTTTCTATTAAAATAAAAGAACCGAGAAAATAATTCTCGTCTTTATTGTCATACGCCTTGCTGATATCTTCCCAGAAATCTGTAATATTATCTGTTTCCCAAGAATAAGGGCGCTGATAATCAGGGATATAATAAAAACTATTTTGATCACCCATTAAACTTTTAATTTCTTTTGATACAAGCGTTTTTAATTTCATATTTTATATTATAATTTTATTTAAACAAAAAAGGCTCCACGTCGGAGATACTCTTGCGAGTATCACCACACCCTTTCGAGTATGGACCTAACACATAGGACCGACAATGAAGCCGTCTTTATGTGTTAGGTTTTTGAGACCATGCCAACTGTAAAATACAAATGGTTTAGGTCTATATACATATATTCAATTTGTTAATACTATAATATATTTTTAAGCTTAAGTAAAGCGTTTTAATCTACAATTTATCTACTTATTATAATGAAAAACTTGACATAAAAAAGGGCTATTTGGTATACTATTACTAGGTTCTACAAGAACCATAGCAAACAGTCTTTATAAAAGAGTACAAAGTTTAATACAGTTTCCCGTAAGGGAAAGAAACAGTTTAAGCCATACATGGCTTAAGTGATTGTGTTAAACCTTGGACTCTTTTTTGTTTGAGGTTTAGTACATAAGTAAGCGTAAAGCTTAGAAACCAGATTTTTAAAAATTAATTTTTAAATGCTATGACTAAACCTCGTAATCTTCAGGTGCAATACGTACCTGTCAAACAGCTCATCCCCGCAAAATACAATCCTCGCAGGATGAGCGATTCACAAAAAGCTGAACTTACAAAAAGTATTCAGCAATTTGGTCTTGTTGACCCGTTTATTGTCAACAATTATAAAGGTCGTAAAAACATCGTTATAGGGGGCCACCAAAGATTGATTATAGCCAAGGAACTTGGATTTAAAGAGGTTCCCGTGGTTTTTGTTTGTCTAAATAAGGAACGTGAAGTAGAGCTTAATTTAAGACTAAATAAAAACGTCGGTGAATTTGACTGGAACTTGCTTTCAGAATTCAGCGAAAATTTATTAAACGAAGTCGGGTTTTCCAGCGAAGAACTGGATAATGTTTTTGGAATAGATGAGAACCCTGAAGCTTTTGATCTCAACAAGGAACTTAAAAAATTAAAAATTGACAAGGTTAATGTTAAAAAGGGTGATGTCTATCAATTAGGTGCCAGTAAAATGATTTGCGGAGACTCAACTATTGAAGCAGATGTGCTAAAACTCATGGGTGGTGAAAATGCAGACATGTGTTTCACAGATCCCCCATACATATTAAATTACTTAATGGGTAAAAAAAGAAATGGTAAGCCGACTGAGGGCTTTGGACTTAAACGTGATCGCAAATATCTTGAAACCGATGTATTACCTCCAGATTTCACTGAAAAGTGGATGGCTAATATAGCTAAGATTCAAAAACCTGATTTTTCCATTATCATTTTTGAAAATCCTAAAAACCTGAGGACTATCTGGGATGAACTTGAGAAACATTGGAGATATCGCAACACCATTACTTGGCATTTACCAAACAGAGTTCAAGGATTCTCTTCTAAATACAAATTCTTTAACAAACATGATATAGCCCTTGTTGGAACTAAAGGCAATGTAGAACTAAACATGGACGATGAAGAAGAACTATTTCAAAACGAATACGAAAACGCGTTATATGCGACATCAGGTAAACCGCAATGGGAATCTTATGGGAAGAATAAAAAGTATTGTCCAACAGACTTTATTGAGTTTATTGCTTCAGATGAAAAAAGTTCAGGACAAGGCATTATCTTTGGCACTAAACCAATTGAGATCTTAATTCCATACATCAAGGTGTTAACAAAACGCGACGATCTAATTATTGAACCTTTCGGAGGTTCAGGGAGCACACTAATAGCTGCGGAAAAAATGAAAAGACGTTATTACTTGGTAGAAAAATCTCCAGTTTATTCTGAAGTTATTATGAAGCGCTGGGAAAATTTGACTGGTCAAAAAAGAAAGAAACTTAATTAGAATTATATGAAAGGTAAAATTAAAAAAGATAAAATAATTGCCCAGTTAGAAAAAACTCCGATTATCCAAATCGCCTGTGAAAGAACTGGGATTTCACGGGCGACATTTTACCGTTGGCGTAAATCGGATAAAAAGTTTGCTAAAAGAGTAAATAAAGCTTTAAACGAAGGAACAGAACTAGTATCTGAAATGGCAGAATCACAATTGATTTCTGCTATTAAGGATAGAAATCTAACAGCAATAATTTTTTGGTTAAAGAACCACAGACAGGCTTATGGTAATAAGCTCGAAATACAGGGTAGTTTAAAAACTAATTTTGAGTTAAGTGAAGATCAAAAAGAAACCATTAAAAAAGCTTTAGAACTTTCATCTTTAATCAAAGATGAAGAGCTTAAAAAATAACTTTAAAAAATATGTCAACGAATAAAGTTTTAAATGAACTAATAAATGACAATATTGTCAGAAGAAGCTTAGCTCAAAAAAGCCACGAGTGGTTCTTCAATATTTATTTTTCCCACTATGTGCAATTTGGTACTGCTGATTTCCAAAAAGAAATGTTTCGGTTGAGTCAGGAAACCGCAGATGATTTATTATTAATCATGGCTTTTAGGAATTCAGGCAAATCAACCATTATGAATACCAGTTATTCAATCTGGTCAATAATTGGTGAACCCCAAAAGAAAAATATTATTATTGTCAGTAACACAGAAAAACAAGCAAGACTGCACATGAGTAATATAAAAAAAGAACTGGAAGTAAATCAAGTTTTAAAAGCAGACCTTGGACCTTTTGAATCAGTAGATGATGATTGGGGTACTTATAGTCTAGTCTTAAAAGAATACGGTGCTAGAATAACTGCGGTTTCAGTTGGACAACAAATCAGAGGTAATAGAAATTTAAATTATCGTCCCGATTTGATTATCTGTGATGACATAGAAGATTACGGATCACTTAGACTAAAAGAAAATAGAGATAAATTATGGGATACAATTATGGGTGACGTTATACCTGCCGGTGATATAAATACTAAACTTGTTTTTATTGGCAACAAACTGCATGAGGATTCTGTTTTGATGCGGTTAAAAGATTTAATTACCAATAAAGAAATCAGCGGACATTTATTGGAAGTACCATTAATGAATGAGGATGATCAAATTGCCTGGCCTGCCAAATTTAAAACAATTAAAGATATTGAGATAGTAAAAAGTAGAGCCAAAGGTAATGCTTGGCAAAGAGAATATTTATTACAGATAGTACCTGAAGATAGTCAAATTATTACTCATGAATCGATTAAATATTACGATGAGATCCCACCGCTTAATAAAGCAGAAGAATACAGGTTAACTATGACTGGTATAGATCCAGCTTGTTCAAAAAAAGAAACAGCTGATTTTACAGGTATGGTTTCTGGTAGGTTATTTAGGTATGATAATGATTTTAAAGTCTATATTTTAGCTAATCCGATTAATCGTCGACTATCCTTTAATGAAATAATTAATACTGCTGGAGACTTGAATAAAGTTCTTGATCAAAATGCACCTGTTAAGTTTTTTATTGAAAATGTGGCTTTCCAGAAAACCTTAGTTGATGAACTGCAAAGAAGTAACTTAAAAGCAGAGCCAGTAAATGTTAACAGTGGGACTAAGATTGAAAGGCTTAATACAGTCAGTCATCTTATAGAACGAGGTGTAATATTATTTCCACGCAAAGGGGCTGAAAAATTAATTGAACAACTCATTAATATGGAAATTACTAAATATGATGATTTGGCAGATGCGTTTGTAGTAATGCTTTTGGGTTTGATGCAAATGGATCATAAAAAACGAACAATAGGTGTGAAATGCTTATCTTATTATACTAATCATGAAGATATGATGGGAAACATGAATAGGTCTGAAAAATTGGAATTTTATAGGCGACTTCAAAAAATGAATGACGAGGGTTTATTCCTTTTTTAAGTTATCTACAGTTTGCCTACTAACCAGCCTGGACTCCCTAGCAAGGTTGCGTCATTCCTTATAGTAGAGAGTAATTAACTATTAATAAGGAATTATATGCAACAAAACACGCAAACACTAGAATCAGCAAACCAAGCAGTACAAACACAAACAATCAATTATTGTTTGTATGCCAGAAAATCAACGGAGTCTGAGGAACGACAAGCTTTATCAATAGATTCTCAGATTAAGGAAATGCTAAGAGTAGCTGATAAGGAAAAATTAAATGTCGTTAATATCAAACGCGAAAGCCATTCGGCGAAAAAATCTGGGGAGCGTCCCGTGTTTAGAGAAATCTTAAAAGACGTTAACGCTGGTAAATACAATGGTATTCTGACATGGGCTCCTGATCGATTAAGCCGTAATGCAGGAGATCTTGGAGAAATAGTAGATCTTATGGATAAAAAGCTGTTAGTAGAAATAAAGACATATAGCCAATGCTTCACAAATTCACCAAATGAAAAATTTCTACTGATGATTTTAGGTAGTCAGGCTAAACTGGAAAATGATAACAGAGGGATTAATGTAAAACGCGGACTGAGAACCAGAGTTGAAATGGGGCTGTGGCCAGCCACAGCCCCAACAGGCTATCTTAATGAAAAAAGAATTGACCGTAAATGTGAAGTTATTGTAGATCCTAAACGAGGACCAATTGTTAAGCAAATGTTTGAAAAAGTTGCCACAGAGAAATGGAGTGGTAGAAAAGTATACATGTGGCTTCGCGAAATTGATTTCAAAACTATTAGTGGTAAACCTTTAGCGTTAAGTAATGTGTTAAGAATATTAAAAACACCATTTTACACGGGAACCTTTGAATACCCAAAAGAAAGTGGTAATTGGTATGCTGGTAAGCATCAGCCTTTAATCACTCAAGAACTATTTGATCAGGTACAACAACAATTAACTAGAGACCATATTAAAAGAGGTGCCCTAAAAGAATTCGCATTCACTCGTTTAATGACTTGCGGATTATGTGGCTCTGGTATATCTGCCGAGGAAAAGCATAAGAAACTTAGTGATGGGACAACAAAAAAATACATTTACTATGGATGTACAAGAGCTAAGGATATAAATTGTAAATGTGGCTATATTAATGAGGATAGCTTAGTAAGTCAGCTACTGGATATAATTGATAAAATCAGCATAGATAAGTTAGGAATAACCCATAAATATGAACAAGAGATGAAAAGGTTTAGTAATTTTCAACAAAAAATACTTGGCGTGAAGCTGGACGATAAAAAGCTCAAGAATCTAAATGTAAAAAATTATGCCAAGTATATATTAACCGAGGGTACGGTTATTGAGAAAAGAGAATTATTGAGTTGTATGAGGAGCAAAGTAGCTTTAGCTAATAAACTGATAAAATTATCCTAAATACGCGTTTCCACTTCTAATCATTTTAACACTCTTGCGTTTCTTATTCCATTCATCTGTTGAATTACATCCAAGATGTTTCTTGACCCACTCGGTAAGTGGCTTATAAGAATGATAAACAATATCTGCAACAACTTTATCACCATCCCAATATGCTTGCTGTCTAGATAACAAAACCTCATTCACGAAAGATTTTACCAGCTCACTTCTTCCTTTCCAGTCAATTGAACCCCATTCTTGTTTTGATAAAACACCCTTATCAAAACAGCTATGATGGGTTGAACATAAATAAATAATATTTGTTTCTCTATTAGATCCACCTATTTGTCTAGGGATTATATGACAATACTCGACCTTCCTGGATTCTCTGCAAATTTCACATGGTGGTCGATTTTTATAACCATTAATCTTAAGTAAGTTCCCGTATTCATCTTTGTCCCATTTTACAGTCGGTTCAGGTACATCTTCGCTTTCAACATACCTCTTTAAACAATCCTGAAAAAGTAACCGAGCTTCATTTGCAATTATATCAACTTGCTTTCTTGCTTCAGACATTTTATTAAACAAATCACTAGCTGAATCATCGGCATAGGTATTTAAATAATCATTTAATTTCCTAATAGTATCTGTAAGTATTAGAAGTGCTCTATCAACTTCTTCTTGTTTTATCTTTTTTGGAGGCATATTATTAAAGCTCCTTTTTAATAATATTATATTTTTCTAATTTTTCTTTATTTTTTGTAACTGATTTTTCGATTTCCTGAACAAATTCATCCATTCTTAAATTAACTTTACTTTCCATAAAATCTTTGTTTATTTTTTTATTTATATTCCATAGCATTTTTTTAAAAATATTCGATTTATAATAATCATATAAAACCATATTTTGAGCATACAATAAGTCCAAGTCATCCTTTAACATTTTTTGGAAATTTATTATTGTGTCACTATCTTCCAAGAATAAATTTATACTTGTACTTATTATTGATTGCAAATCTTTTCTTTGCTTATCTATAATGAAATTTTTTATATCATCATTTATATCATTAATAAAAGTATTAAATGTTATAATATCTAAGTTTAACTCTTTTAACCTATTAATAAAATTCTCCACATTATTTAGGTAATCCATATCCTTCAATCTCATGGAGGCATCTTCCCGTATAGGGAAATTAACAAGTCTAACTAGAGATAATTGTTTCTCCTTATAATGATTTTTTATTAGATTAAATTTTTTAATATTTTTATCTAAGGTGATCCTAATGAATTGTAGATATCTATCTAAGTAAGCATGCTCATTTATTACCTTCTTGCGCCATTCTTTCTTCAATCTCCAACGTTCACCTAAAATAAAAAAACAAAAAGCGAAAAAAGCACCTCCAAATGCACCCACTAATGGCAATATCCATTCTTTCTGTTGTATGAAAAAATTTGTGATCACGCTCATATTTTCACTTTCTCTATAATATTAATATCTTCAAGTCTCAAACCATAAAGCTTACACAAATCCTTTTCAATCTCATAATCAATTGCCCTTATCTTATCAGCATTTTTATCATGTGATTCAGAAGTCTTATTTAATTTAATTAATTCTTTCGCTTTCTTAATAATACCCTCTTGTCGTTCTTTAGTTGCTTTAGGAATAGGCAATCTTGCCGTAACAGCGTTATCAAAATGCATAGTCCTTATTGCCTTACCAAAAATAAATCTATAAGCATACCAGTTTAATAAATTGGAATTTAATATTGCCCAAACAAAATAAGGGAAATATTCTTTTTGTAGGGTTATTTGATTTATAGTATCCAGTATTATAAAGTCATTTTTATCCGGAACGCAAGCAATTATTTTTATATGATCACTCGGATTTTCAATATGAGCAACTATATTTTGAGCTAGAACGGAATTCGGTTTGATATAAGCTTGATCTGAGTTAATTTTATTCTTATCAATTTGCCCCTTAATCCCACTTACCCCAAACTTTTGAATTTGGGCACCGCCTAAAACTTTCAAATCGCCTTTATCTGTTACATGTTTTTGTAAAATCGCGCCTCGTCTATTAATTGCGATATCATTCAGCATTATTGAATTATCTTTTATGTTCTTAGCTATTTCAACTTCTTCGGGTGTAACACTATTTAAAAAGAATCCAAATTCTTTTGCATCTTTTTTATTTATTTCTCCCAAAATATTTAATTGTCGATTTTTAAAATTAGCGGATAAATATTTTGTTGATTTTTTATTTTTATCGATAACAAAGACCAGTTGTTCTAACTTAACTTCTTTCCATACTTTACGGCAATCTATAATTTGAATAATATTATCCCAAACAAAATTTCTGATTTTTTTATAGTTAGAAGCGAAGCTAAAGGCTTTAGGAACTATAAAGCTAAATCTACTATTATCCTTAATAAGGTCATATGAATTTTTAATGAATAAAATAGCTGTATCAGTTGAGCCAATATTATAATTTTCAGTATAAAAATTCTTTTCATCTTGGTTTAATTCTGCTCCATACGGCGGATTACCAATTACAGCATCAAAACCACTAGTTTTAAATATTTCACAAAAAGCCACTGAATAATTAAAAGGTTTTATTTTATCTAAATTTTTAAAATATTGTTTCAGACCCTCATTTAATTTTCCATTAATCAATGCTTCAAATTTATTAATTTCATCCAATAATTGCTTCTTATCATCATTAAATTCGGCTTTATAAAATTTCTCTTTAAATTCCGTTAATTTAGAGATTTCTGTCTCATAATCATCAAACAGATTAAGATTCTGCTCTTTTTCTTTAAGCTTCTCGCCACCAACCAATGAATTACCACAACGAATGTTTAAATTCAAATTCGGTAAAAGATGTTTTCCTTTTAATTCATTTGGGTTAACACCTTCCAAGGCTTTAATCATTAAATTAAGTTTTGTAATTTCAATTGCCTTAGGATCAAGGTCAACACCAAAAAGATTTTTTTGTAAAATCTTTTTTCTAATATTAAACCCAAACAAGCCACCTTCTTTTTGTTTTTCCAAATAAGCGTTATGAAATTCATCAAAGGCACGTATTAAAAATGAGCCTGAACCGCATGCTGGGTCTAATACTTTTACTTTTTCAATATCTTCAACTGTTTTGCATTTTTTTAATAATTCACCAACAGTGTTTTTAACAATGTAATCAACAATATATGCTGGAGTATAATAAATACCTTGAGATTTCCTTTTGGATTTTTGTTTTTGTTTAATTGTATCTTCTTTTCTGGCATTAGAACGTAAAAGTTCACCTAAGTAATTTTCATAAACTTCACCGATAATATGGACACTCAATTTACTAAAATCAATCTCATCCAACTCTTTGATAATTTTAACAATAATGTCATCACTGATTTTTAGTTCATCAGCATCATTATGAGCAAAAAGTTCTGTATTGAATTTTTCATCCATTGAACTGAATACATTCTTAAGCTCCTCATATTTTAATTGTTTTGATTCTAAAACAGAACCCAGATAATTTGAACTTAATATTTTTTTGTCATGGCAAAGGTCAATAAAAATCATACGGTCGATTATCTTTTGAGCCATTAAATCTATTTTATCAACTTCATAATTAGCATAATTTTTAGCAATAAATTTTTTCAAACTAGCTCGCCAATCCTTGATTTTATTAAAAAAGTCCTTTTTAATCTTATCTTGTTCAAGATCTAATTGCTCAGGATAATAAATAGGATCAGAATCAATAATTCCGTTTTTTCTAGTTAATTCTGATTTTGATAATTGCATTAAAAAATTTACTCCGTCTTCTGATAATAAATCAATATAATATTTTTGTTCAGCATTATTCCATAATAATTCATGGAAAGCGTATTTTCGTTCTTTGTATAATCTACCATGGTGAACACTGTATAAACGCCATTCAATAAAATTAGTTAAGACACCCCAAGACAAACCTTCTCCATGGCAATAGTTAAACAGTTGGTCTGTAAATTTTTTATTACCATAAGAACCATCCAATTTATCTTTATTAGAAGCTTCTTTTGATTCAATTACTAAAAGTTTTGCACCTGTATCTGATTTTATAATAACATCTGGCTTTTTGCCTGTTTTAACTTCCTGCCCAGTATTAATTATCCAGTTAGAACTATCCCAGCCCAGTATTTTTAATAATTCAACTGTAAAACTAGTCTGAATATGCTCTTCAGACTTTGACCAACCATCCTCGGCTTTGAATTTATTAACTAATTCTTGAAGTTTCTTTTTTAATTTAGTTTGTTCTAATTCAACTTGAGGAGTATTTAAGATAATTTTCTTTTTATCCATAAAAAATTATTTAAACTAATTATTCTTGAGAGGATTCTTCATCATCGTATTCACCGATTTTAATCCCAAAAAGAGATGAAACATCGCTATAGTCCTTGAATATATCAAATTTAATATTTTCTAATCCAGCTTTAGTTGATTCACAATTAGCAATTTTATCATTCGTTTCAGCGTCAACAAATTTTATTGTAATTTTATTTGTATTATAGCCTTCCAAATAACTATCCATTTGATCATCCTTTTGAGCTTGTTCATCTTCTTCCCATTCAGCAAAAGCATCTGGGTCAAAAATCGCTGTAGTGAATAATGAACAAGATGTATTAACTAAAAACGGAACCATAGTCATTTGTTCACCCATAAAATCATCATACTCATCCTCATCAGCTATTTTATATACCATTTCAATAGAAGCTTGTTTCGTAACCTTATTTCTTCGTATGGTGACCTCTGTATCGTCGGTTACATAACTTACATCATCAGTAACGATTTTATCTTCTGTTATTTTTGTCCCTTCTTCGGTTTGCTCCACTTTTTTAGTACAACCACTAAAAATTACAGTAATTAATAAAGCACAGAATAAAAGAGTTAATTTTTTCATAAATTTTAATTTTAGCCCCGAAGGGGCCCCTTTGGGGCTACTTAAATTACTTATATTTTACCCTTATTATAGCTTAGAGTCAATTTGAATAAAAATCAAAAAAGACCCACTCGGGTCTTCCTCGATAAAAAGTTCTTGTGGCTGGGGAGGCAGGATTCGAACCCGCGAATGCCAGGACCAGAACCTGGTGCCTTACCACTTGGCGACTCCCCAAGAATATAAAAATTTTAAATACCACTTGCCTGCCCGCCATAACTTTAGCGGAGGCGAGGCGACTCCCCATTATTTATTTTTTGAATTTCTCATCCAACCATTTTCTGCCTTGACCAGATTTCAAAAAATCCTCTCTTTTCATTGCTTCAGTTCTAGTTTTAAACTCTTCAAAATATATCAATTCCCATGGACGTCTACTTTTTGTATCTACACTTCCCATCATTATGTTCTTTAATTCGCTTATTTAAATACTCACAAGAACCAATATATCTAGTATTATGAGTTAAACTCTTAATTACGTACGTTTTAAACATAATTCTAATTTTTATTTTAAGCCAGAACCTCAGCCGGAGGCTGATCAGCCTTTGGCTGAAGAACCTGGTGCCTTACCACTTGGCTACTCCCCAAGAATATAAAAATTTTAAATACCACTTGCCTGCCCGCCATAGTTCTAAGTTTTACGAAAATCGAATATCTGATATATTACCGTATTGTGTTCAAAAAATCAAGAGCGAGAAAAAAGGAGGAACTAGCCATGGCCAAGCATCGCAACGCAAAAGGACTGAGAAAAAAAGAGAACGCAGCCAAAACCGCGAAACGCGCCGCTGCCAAATACGAGGCCAGAGGCGGGATTTTAAATTTTCTAATTACTAATTACCAATGCCTAGTGACTAATACCTAATTACTAATATTATTCAACTATTTTACCATTAAAAGTTTTAACCAAGTTGTCAATTAATTCTTTTTGCTGCTGATCTTCTTCAGTTGGTAATTCATCAACCAATTCAACGTCATCCTGAGCTGTCTGAGCTTTAATAAAATCACTTTGATAATCTTTAGCTAATAAACAAGTCTCAACAACTAAATTATCTTTAAAAAAATCAGCTAAAATATTTTCCAAACATTCCCTAACTTTGGGCTGGTTAATCCGTTGCTGATGAAACTCATACTGAAAACCTATTTTTAAAATATTATTGTTTAGTTCTAATGGTTCTGCAACTTTTAAAATAAAAACTAAGGAAGCATTATGTTTTTGCATTTCCACAATAAAACTATGCCATTTTTGTCTAATTTCTGACAACTTAATTTTTACTTTAGTCGCTTTTTTAGATGTTTTACCTAAATTTTCATTTTTTAAAATGGTGCTTTTATCACCATTTTTTAAATTCCCCTGCGACTTATCCGCCAAAACTTGATCGGGCGGATCATTGACTTGATTATTATTATTTTGGCCCGAATCAAGCGAAATTTCAGATTTTACTGGTTGCGGCTCATCAAAAGATTGTTTATTATCAATATCTGGTTTAGTTTGACCAACCGTTCCCTTATCACTGTTGGCTGAATCATCAGACTGATTATTTGATTTTTTTTCTTGGCAATATTCAATTATTGCAATTTCCAAAGGCAGCTGGCTAATAACCGCTGTTTTTAATTCAAATTTTTTAGCAGTAAAAAGATTGATCAACTTAATTAATTCTTCGGTCGTAAATTTTTGTGCTAAATCAATTATTTTTTTTGATTGTTCATCATCTAAATCAGTGGCAAATTCCTGTAATCCTGATGTAATTTTACTTAAAATCATTTTACGTAAAAATTCAATCAATTCATCAGTAAACTGCACCAAATCAGAACCTTCGGTCACCAGGTTATTAATTAAACTAATAGATTTTTCAGCATTTTTATACACCAAATTATCAATCAATTCAACTATTAAATTAAAATTAGACGCCGGGATAATTAAACTGGCTTCTTCTTCACTGATTTCTTTTTCACCTAAAGATAAAATCTGGCCCAATAAACTTTCGGCATCACGCAAACAACCTTCACTGACTCTGGCAATATTATTTAAAACTTTTTTACTGATTTTAAGGTCTTCTTGCTGACAAATCCAGGTTAAACGTTTAATCAAATCATCAGCATTAACTTTTTTAAAATCAAACCGCTGACAGCGGGAAATAATAGTTGCCGGCACTTTATGAACTTCGGTTGTGGCTAAAATAAAAATGGCATGAGCAGGCGGTTCCTCCAATATTTTCAGTAACGCATTAAAAGCTGAAATTGACAACATATGAACTTCATCGATAATAAAAACTTTATATTTACGTTTAACCGGTGTAAACCTGGCATTAGCAATAATATTTTCCCTAACATTATCAACTCCGGTATGTGAAGCAGCGTCAACTTCCAAAATATCCAAATCATTACCGCCAGCCAATTCCAAACAAGACTCGCATTTATTACAAGGCTCGCTTTGTCCGTCTTTACGATCCTGACAATTTAAAGATTTGGCTAAAAGCCGGGCAGTGGTTGTTTTACCAACTCCACGTGGTCCAGTAAAAAGATAAGCGTGAGCAACCTTGTTGTTTTCAATTTCATGCTGCAAAGTAACTTTAATATGATTCTGCCCTGTCAGGTCAGCCCATGTTTGCGGACGATATTTACGATAAAGTGTTAGTGACATATAGTCTATTTTAATTGAAATGATTCAGAAAATCAAGTTATTAAAAAATTTAAGGTTCAAATTAAAGGGCGGCTCGGCCTAAAAAGGCCAAGCCGCCTGTATTTAAACATTCTATATTTATTTCTTCACAATATTCTCAACTGCCGCCCATTTACTTTGTGCATCTTTTGGCACCAAAATAACCACTTCATCACCGATATCACCTTTAAAATAAGTCACGCTGGCCGGTAATAGTTTCCATTTCTTTTTATCAGCTACAACGTAATAATTGTCATCATCAGCTAAAATCAATTGGCCGACAACTTTTTTACGCTGCACAGGACCGATTTGTTTGTACAAAAAATCACCCTGTTTAGTTATTGTTAACTTTAAAATATCACCTTCAACCAATTTTGACTTTGAAGCATAATTGGCGGGCACAGTATATTCCTGCCCGTCCTGGGCAATCATTTTTTCACCGTCAAAAACACCTTCAATAACCCTCTCCTCACCGGCCAGCGCCAATTCATCTTCAACATTTTTCAATTGCTGAGACATACCGGTTAATGTTTGCTCAAAATCATCAACTTCTTCCGGCCCTTGCTCCAAAACATCAATCACTTTACCTAAATTATCATGGATATTTTTCAAAATCTTTTGAATCAATAAATATTTACTTTGTGACAAACTAATATTGTCATTTTTATTTTTGTTTTCCATATTTTTTGTTTATTTTAATTTTTATAAAAATTTAAAAAAACATATCTTCGTCTGATTCATCTTCAGTTTGTTTGGCTTCTTTAATAATATTACGACTGGTACCCATTTGTGATCTTTCCATTACTTCTGCTTCAACTACATTGCGGTCACGCCCATACTTCAAACGCGATAATTCAATAATCGCCTTTTTTAATTCTTCATTTGATTGATACAAATCACCAACCCAAGGAATTTTTATATTAAAAGCCGGCGGATTGGCATTATCAATCATTAATTTCATAAAAGCATTAAACGCCGGATTATTAACTAAATCATAACTATTAAAAACCGGTGCAAATTCTTTAGCCATTTCTTCGGCATCTTCTACACCGATACGAAAACAAGCTTTTGTCCCAACATTACCAAAAATAGCTTTTTTGGTTTTCTCATCACCCCCAGTCAAAACCAGCTGGCCTAAAAATTGATGTGCAATTGTCAAACACAAACGATATTTACGAGCTTCAGCCAAAATAACATTAATGCTTTCAGTCAAAAAGTTTTGAAACTCATCAATATATAAATAAAAATCTTTTCTTTGACTTTCCGGCGTATCAGACCGGCCCAAGGCTGCCATTAATATCTTACCGATAATTATCATGCCTAGCAAGTTGGCGTTAATATCACCGATTTTACCTTTGGCTAATTTAACCAAAATTATTTTCTGCTGATCCATAGCTTCCCGGAAATTCAAGGAACTTTTTTGCTGAGAAACTATCGGACGCATCAAATCATTGGCAATAAACGGAGTTAATTTAGAAGTAATATAAGGCACTATATTGGCCAAAGCCGCTTCACCACCAGCTTTTTGCGCTTCTTTTTCCCAAAAATCTTTGACTACAGGAGTTTTACATTTTGATAATTTATAATTTCTAAATTCTTCATCGGCCAAAACTTTGGAAATTTCCAATAAAGTCGAGCCTGATTCAGGGTCATCCATAATCAAAAGTAAAGCATTTCTCATATATTGCTCAAACATTGGACCGCCGGTTGCTTTTAAATCATATAATTTATCAAAAATAGCCAGCATTTCATTGACCGCAAAAATCTTTTGTTCAGGATGTGCCGGATTATATTCCAACATGTTCAAAGCCAAAGGTCTTTCAAAGTCAGAGGGATCAAAAACTACCACATCTTCAGCTCTTTCTTTTGGCACGCAAGATAAAATAAAATCAACATCATCACCATGCGGATCAATATAACACATACCTTCACCGTTATGAATATCCTGAATCGCCAGCATATCCATCCATTTAGATTTACCAGTACCGGTCATACCAATAATATACATATGTCGACGTCTATCCTCTTTTTTAATTCTAATCGGTGTTTTTTGGCCCCGATAAAAATTATCACCCAAATATAAACCTTCCACGGGAACATTGGTCGGAGCAGCCGCATTTTGAGCCTGCAACCAGACAATATTAGGGGTTTCAGTATGCCCTAAAGGAAAATGATAAACCGAAGTAATTTCTTCGGTATTCATAATCATTTTAGCTTTTTCATTAAATTCCCTGAAAATAAAATCACTGATCAATTTTTCTTTTTTTAAAGAATAACGAGCAAACGCATTACCATATTCATAAATATTAAACTGACTAAAACTATTTAAAATATTTTCCAAATACGATTTAGCCTTTGACTCATTATCAGCAGAAACAACTATTCTGATATTAACATCCAAACCGCCTTTGGCTGCTTTTTCCTCTATACCTTTGACGATTTCCCTTTCCATCTCTGATAATTGATATGGTTTTTCCGGTTCTTGCTTTTCATTTTTTTTCTCACCGGTACCTACCCAATCCTGAAAAAAATTAGATATTTTTTTAAGAGAAAACCCTTGACTTGATTCACTGACAGCTTGACTAATCTTTTTCCCCTGATAAGCGGCTGAAGCTGCTTGCTGGCCCCATTTATGCCAGGCCGGGGTAGCTGAACGAACAATCACCTGAATAGCCGCGCCTGAATTTTCATCTAATTTACTTAATGTATTGGTCAAAGAATTCAAGGAATCAGCTTCTAATTTCTTATATGTTTTAATAGGATAAATATATTCTTTTTTAAATTTAAGCATAGACCCCAAAACAGTGCCTTTGGGATTAAAAATATTATAATCTTCCACTTCTTCAACTACTGCTTTGGGAAACTGGGCAGTAATCTGTTCTTCAATAAAATCCCTTAAAGTTTCCGGCACAACCACGTAAAAATAAATCAAACCGTCTCGCAAAACTATTTCAAATGAGATATGATCGGTTCGGCCCAAAAATGAGGATTTAAAACCTTTTTGCGCTTTTAGCCCAGCCAAATTGGCAAAAAAAGTCTCCATAATCGCAACCCGTTCAGCTAACTCCTGCTGACTCTTGGGCTGACCGGTTTTCTCCCCGCTCTCACTAACTTCGTATTTGGGCACCATTACCAATAAAACGGTTTGTTTAAAACTTGTTAGATTTTTATAAATACGTCGGGTTATTTTTTGTGATAACCAATATAAAACAACTAAGGCTAAAATAATAAAAAATAAAACCAAGCCGCCGATAATTAAAGCTTCGGGACCTAAAACAATAGACTCACCTAATTGAATAGAAAAATTCCCCATTTTTAAATTTTATTTTCGTCTTCAGGCAAAACTGATTTGCGCTCTTCTTTTATATCTAAAATTTTATCAGTTTTAATTTTAGCTTCTTGTTCTAAAAAAAATTTATTAATGCCTGGTATTATTTTTAACCATTCTTTAATCAATTCTAATATTTTTTTTACTTTAATTTTTGTTTCTCCTAAAAGTGTGACGATTTTGGAAGCTGTTACCTCGCCGGTTTGTTTAAACCTGGCTTGTTTTTCTGGCGTCATTTTAAAATAAATTTCTTCTAAATCTTCTTCCAAAATATCTTCAATTTTTTCCAAAGCAGGACTGGGAGCTTGTGGCTTAATCGGTTCAGCTGTAGTCGGTACAGTCATGCTCGGCACTTCTTTTTCTTCTTCGATTTCCTTGACTTCAACAGTTTCACCTGGTTTTTCGGCTTCAACTTTTTTCTCAACTTCAATACGAGCCGGGGCTTCTTCTTTTTTCTCCGGCTGATTTAAAGTTTCCTGATTATCAGGTTGTTCTTGTTTTTTATTAACATCCGGCATTTGATTTAAATTTAACTCTATTATAGTTCAAATTATACCATATTTAATCAAAAATTTAAACTAAATTTACTAAACCTAATTATATTATTTTAAAAAAATAATATACTAAAAATTTATTATTATTTTAGACAAAAAATAAGTAAATTAATACTTTTTTTTCTTTTGATATTGATAAATATAAATAATATTATCAGCAGGCGAAGGTTTATCTTTTTTGATTAAAAAATCCTGCCAATTATTAATCTCAAAACAATAAGAAATTAAAATTAAATTTTTATGCACTTTTTTTTCTATCTTAGCGCCGATTTGCTGCATCGGTTCCTGATTGGCAAACACAAAAACATAATCAGCCTGATTCAAGTCGGTTTTCATATAATCACCTAATTTTATTTTTACATTTTCATATCTGCCTAAATATTTCCTAAACTGACAGATAAAATACAAAATCAATGATAGTTCAATGCCAATAAAATTAACCTGTGGATATTTTTGTGCAAAATAAAAAAGCACCCGACCATTCCCGCAACCTAGATCATAAAAAACTTTATTATCTGACAATTCAATTAATTCATTTAGACGATCCAAATCTTTTTGCCAAATCGGTACCCAGGGTACTTTATAACGAAAAATTAATAAATACAAAAAAATAAGTAAGGCAAGTGTTAAAAACAAATATAAAAATGTCATAAGCTTACCTAATCTTTTTAATTACTTGGCCTTGATTAGTATCTTCAACTTGATAACCTAATTGATTTATCTTATCTCTTAATTTATCCGATTGATCCCAATCTTTGATTGCTCTAGCTGCTTCACGCTGTTCAACCAATTTGATTACTTTGGCTGGAATTTTAATTTTTTCTTTTTTCACTTTTGCCAGATTCAAACCTAGTACTTGGTCAAAATCCAAAATAGTGGCTAATTTATCGGCTTCACTTAAATCTGATTTTAAAACATCATGTGCCACGGCTAAAGCCTGCGGGATATTAAAATCATCACTGATCGCTTGAATAAAGTCTGTCTTAAATTCAGCATTAATTCTGCCTTTTTTCTTACCCAAACCCAATATTTGATTTTTTAAATGATCATAACCATTTTGAGCAGCTTCTAACGCTTGCCAGGTGAAATTTTGTTTGGAACGATAATGAGCCTGCAGAAAAAAATAACGTAAAGCCAAGGCTTCGAACCCTTTATCTTCTATTTCTTGTAAAGAATAACCAGTACCTTCTGATTTGGCCATTTTACCATTATCAACTGTTAAATGTTCGTTATGCAGCCAATAATTGACGAATTTAACCTCATTGGCTGCTTCACTCTGAGCAATCTCATTAGTATGATGAACCGGAATATGTTCTACTCCGCCCAGATGAATATCAATAGTCTTGCCTAAATATTTTTTACTCATGGCTGAACATTCAATATGCCAGCCAGGAAACCCCTCACCATCTTTAACCAAAGAAGATTCAAAAGGTGAAAACCAAGTTTGCAAAGCGTTTTTATGTTTACCTGCCTTAAAAAACCATAAAGCAAAATCAGCTGCATGTTTTTTACCGGGATCTTCAACATCCCCCTTACCAGCGCCTTTAATTTGTTCTTCCAATTTTTTACCGGATAACTGATTGTAATTAGGCGTTTTGCTAACATCAAAATAAACAGCCAAATCAGTCGTATATGCATAACCTTTCGCCAATAAATTCTTAACCATATCAATCATTTCTTTAACATGCTTGGTTGCCAAGGGTTTTACTTCTGGTTCTAGAATATTTAATTTCTTAACATCTTGTTCAAAAATTTTAATATATTTTTGGGCGATCTGCTGCGGACTTAAACCTTCACGTTGGGCCCCTTTAGCTATTTTATCTTCACCTTCGTCCTGATCAGAAGTCAAATGACCGACATCAGTATAATTACGCGCCAGTTTTACTTTATAACCCAAATAACGTAATGAACGATTAATTAAATCAGCCATTACCATACCACGCAAATTACCAATATGCTGTGTCCAGTAAACTGTAGGGCCACAATGATAAAATTTAACCACTTTATCTTTAAGTGGCTCAAATTCCTCTTTCTTTTTAGTTAAAGTATTATAAATTTTTATCATAACTATATTTTAACAAAAATATCTAACGGTGCAAAATATATTCATAAATCAAATGAATAATTGAACTTTTGGTTAATAAAGTAATTATAACGCCCAATAACATAAAAGGCGCAAAAGAAAATGTTTTATGAAGTATAATATGTTTAATCGGCTCTAAGCCCTGATCCTCAACCTCTTTATTCCTTTCTTCAATCATGCTTTTTAATCTTAGAGCTTGTTCTTCGCTTAATTTCCCCTTAATTTTTTTTAAAAAATTATCAATATCATCATTGTTATTTAAAATATTATCTAAGGTCTTATTCTGCTTATCATTTAATTTTATTTTTACTGTTTCCAGTAATTCTTTTCTTTGTTTTTTTTGTTTTTTATATTCAAATATCTGTTTTGCAATTTTAAAAGCACTCTCTGGACGTAAATTCCTGAAAACAGAAATTATCTTATATTGTTTTTTTTCATTACCAGTTTGCCCCACCTTTTCCTCAATCAATTGGGCTAAGTTATTATGTTCTTCTTCTGACAAAACATTTTCAATATCTTGTTTGAAATTATCTAAATTATTCCTATTCCCCATTATTTTTCTTATGTAACCTTTATTAATATAATTGCCAGAACTTAATTCTTCAACCGGAACCATTTTAACTTCTGCTGAATTATATAAAAATTGTCCCAAAGCTCGGCCATATTTAAAAATATAAAAATAAGACATCATAAAAATCATTTGCAAGGCAAAAACTTTATGCAATTCTGCAAAAACCTGTTCATGAAAATAAAAGTAACTAATAATAAAATAAGCCGATACACCAATTAAAACAAGCAAAACTTTTTCTTTTAAAAAAACTCTCAATGGTTTAAAAATAACAAAACCCATAAAAAAATAAGTGGCATAAACCATATTACCCAAATAAGGATCTAAAAATTCATTAACTTTATTTCTTAATAATTGGAAAAAAATTAAAATTAATAAAAAACTAAGACCACTATTTAGATATTCTTTTATTTTTGATTTATCAAACTTATTTTGTTCTCTATGTTTTTTAAAATATTCCTTGACCAATTTGGGATTTTTCAAATGACTAATAAATAAGCTGATTGGATAAATTAACATCTTAATTAATAAATAAATAAAAATAGGAATTATTATATTTATTAATAAATTAATAGCTGGGAAAAATGGCAAATATGCTTCTGAATAAAAAAATAAAGGTATTAAAAAAACATAAAGGGTAAAAAGCTTGGCATCGCCTCCGGCCCATAATTTAAGATTCCACAAAATAAAAGCCAAAATAAAACCAATTAAAGTATTAATTAAAATAAATAAATAATATTGAGGGGGGAAATAATAAGATAAAGCATAAAAACGCGACAAAACAGTAATGAAAAATAATATAATATAATAAATTAACCCTATATAAATCCCTAATTTAATATATTTATTCTTTATTCTGCTTTCTCGAAAATCAGTAAGGGTAACTATCAAACCTATTATAATAATAAGCGAAACAATAGAATAATTTATAATTAATTGTATCATATTTAAATATTAAAATAATTTCTAATTAAATTAATTTCTTGATTCAAATTTTTATGTAAATTATGATTACTAATTAAATTTTCATCCTCTTTATAATATACCATAATAATAGTGGCATAAAATAATATTTTTTTATCAAATTTATAAGACTTATTATTTTTTAAATATAATTCAATTAATGGCGCTATGAAATGCGACTGATTTTTTTTAAGTAAATAGCGAATAAATAAACCGAGATCTAAAACTATATAATCATATTTAATAGAATCAATATCAGTTAAATACATTTTATCATTAGAATAAATAAAATGCCTCATTTCTAAATCAAAATGGCACCAACCTTTTGGGCCAAGATTATTCTGCAAATAATTTAATGCTTTTTCTAAAATATCCTTATCAATAATTTCTTCTTTATATAAATAATAATTATTTTTAACTTTATTAAATTTACTACCTTCTGGTTGATTTCCCATATCAAACTTAACATTATGAAATTTTACTATTTCTTTAACTGCTAAATTTATTTTTTGTTTATCAAGAATCTTGGCGGGATCTAAAAATTCATATAATACCCAATAAAACTTATCATCTTTTTGAAAATCAATAACCTTCGGCACATTTATTTTATCAGCTAATAATTTATTTATTTTTATTAAATTATCAATATCATTATTGGCACCGGTAAAAATTTTCAAAAAATAAGCTTGATTATTTTTATCAATTAATTTATAACGAAGTCTTGTTTCATCATAACTAAATATTTCATTAGCAACATTCATATTGGGCCATTTGTTTTTTATTAAATTTAAATTAATATTTTTTTCTAATTTCGCTATATTTTTTTTATTTACTTGTAATTTACGCCCGGTATCTTCATCCTCAAAATATTCAAAATCTCTATCAAAAATATTTTCATTTTTTATTAAATCAATGGCAGTATTAAATAATTCTCGATTATTATTAATATTACTATACATGATTTTCATTATATTTTTACAAAGCAAATTATCAAATTTATTCAAATAATCTGAGTAATAGTAAAAAAACAATTTATTATCTATACTTAATAAATCTTTCCTCTTATTGGTAGTTAAAACTATTCGCAAAACATCACCTGTCTCGTTATTTTTTATTTTTAAATATAAATTTTTATTAACCAAATCAATCGCCGTAATTTCATATCTTTTTATCGGTTTTACTAAATTATTAATTTTATTATAATTAATAATTTTTTTGACTAAATCGTTTTCATTTTTATCTCTAATCCCAATTTCCATAAATTATTTTCGTTTGATAATTAAATTTTCTTTAATTAATAGATCAAAAACTTCTTGAGCTGAAATATTATTAATATTTAAATATTCCCCTTCTTTTTCTTTATGCAAGGTAAAAGATTTATCACCCAATGGCTTGAATTTTCTAATATCGCCTTTTTCACTAAACAAAGAAACAACAGGCACTTCTAGCGAAGCAGCCATATGAGCCGGAGCACTATCCAAAGCTATTACCAAATCACAAAAACTTATTGCTGTTTTTAAAAATTCTAAACTTGTATTTTTTAATAAAATATTATCAAATATGCTTTTTTTAAAAATATATTTTTTAATCAATTCATCAATAAAAACCAAATCAACTTTATCTTTTAAATTATTAAATATTTTAAAATGATAATTATTTTCAGATATTTCTATATTTAAAATATCTTCATTATTAACTGGCAATAAAAAAAAATGCAAATCATTAAATTTTTGACTTAATAAATTAATTAATTCCAACCAATTAGCCAAGGCCCAGCCTTTAGGCGCATTATCAGGAAAACCTTCGGCATAATTTGCGCTAATCCCAATGATTTTTTTATTTTTTTTAATTTGCTTACCAATAATTTTTATAAATTCTTTATTATTTAAATATAATTCATTTTTCTCATCATTCATGGAATCTAAGGAATGTATATTTATTTTCTTTATTTTATTAATTTCTGATAATAACAAATCAATCCCTTTTTGAGGATTCATCTGGTATTCTTTAAAATTAAATAATTTTAAAGAATTTTTTATTAATTTATAAAATTGATTATATAAAAATAAATGATAAGTATTTTTTAAATTTTCATCCAAATAATCAAGCTTGGTGTTATAATCAATAAGTTCAACGGTCTTATCTAATAACCCATTTTCAGAAAAACATAAATTCAAATCCGAATAAATAGCATTGAAATTTTTATTACCCTCAAAAACTGAATACAAATCAGTTATTATAAAATTATTTGAACCATTTTTAATTAAACTCCTATCGCTCATCAAATAATCGCCAAGGCCAAAACTATTTAAATTAAAATCAAATAAAATTTTAATATCACTATCTTCTACATTATTATTTATAAATTTAATCTCTGGTAATGATAATAATTTGATTAATTCTTTCTCATCAATTTGAGATAATCGATTTAAAAAATTTTTTTCATTGTTTTGCAAGGCTGCAAAAACTAAACTTCTTTCAAGAATAATTTGTTTTTTTATTAATAAATTATCAAATAAAATAAAAATTTTTTTTGCTGATAATTCATCATTTAAAACTTGGTAATCCAATTGATAATATTCATTATTTTTTCTCAAATATATCATTAACGCATTATTATTATCTTTTAAAAAATAAAAAATTATTTCCTGTAAAAAATAGGGGCCGATACGATTTAAAATGATTTTCTTAAAATCCCAATTAAAATATTGGCGCCCTATCTGCATGGGTGCAATAATACTCTGAAGTTCTTTTTTATAATATATATCAATCATATATAATTATAATTCATTGAAAAATTCATCAAGCGGTCCAAAATCCTGAAAAGCTCTACCATTTTGATAATAAGCCATCAACTTACAGGCTTGATACAATACATTCTTATTAAATTTAACTTTTTTATTTTTTTTAAAATATAATGTTACAAAATCTTTTAGATATTTTCTTGTATAAGAATATTTATCTTTATATAAAAATCTTTCAATTAAAGCAGCTAAATCGAATATCAAATAATCATAACTTATATTATCAAGATCAATCATGTATACTTTATTTTTATTAAAAATAAAATGTTCAGGTTTTAAAACAAAATGACACAAACCCTGGGCTGAAATTTTATCAAGCTTATCTTTTAAATAATAAATGATTTTATTAATATCAATGGGATTATTTTTTATAATCATTTGATCTAAAAAAAATTTATTATTAAACATATTATTTTTAATAATAACATTATCAATTTGATGCAATCTTACGACCTGATCAATTATTAATTTAAGATTTGCTTCTTTAAATTTATCTTTATTATTAACCAAATCTTTCAGGTAGTCAGTTAATACAAGGAAAATTTTTTCATTTGTTTCTGGCACGACAAAATCAGATATAGAGATTATCTGTGGCAAATTGATTTCTTTTGATAAAGAATTATAAATTTTAACAAAATTATAAAATTTATTCCCTTGCCATCGATAAGTTTTTAAAAAAACATCATCATCGCCATTTTTTAATAATACGCAATAACTATTTTTTTCATTTTTTATTATTTTAAATGAGATTAAATTTGGCAAATACTCCTTAAAATCAATTAAATTAAATTTACCAACAAAATTAAAAAAGGCTATATCATTTTTATTTTTTTTAAAATTATTATTTATTTGTTTTTTTTTATTTATTGATAATTTCTTTATTGGTATAAATTCATTCCAACCGTAAATTTCCGGATATTCTTTCCACGGACCTTCGCAAATTTTAAAATATTTGCATGTCTCACATTCTTTGCTCTTAACCTTACCTTCTGTATGCCGATATTTAGCATAACTGGCGATCACGCCTTCAGCATCAACAACTTGTGTTTCAGGCATTATCTTTTCTGCAATGTAATCCTCATAACCAGTCATTAAGCAATACGGAATTGCTTCTGTCATAACCCTCTTGTTTGCTTTAATGCCAACATCTAACCCCTTTTTTACGTAAGGCATAATCTCTGATTTTTGAGGCACCAGCCAGTCTTTATGCTGAGCTGCGCTGCCCAAAATATGAACAAAAGCAAACTGGAATTGATCCACGCCCAAATCAATAAATAACTTGGCTAAAGCAGGTAAATCTTTATAATTCTTGCTGGTTATCACAGTATTTGTTAAAACAAACTGATTTAATAATTTTAAATTTTTAATACCCTGTACAACTTGTTCCCAAGCGCCAGGACTACTGGTTAATTCATCATGAATTTGGGGTATTGAAGCATGCAAGGCTGGTGAAAATTCATTTATACCGGCTTTTATTAATTTTTGACAAAAACCAAAATAAGCCAGCATCCGACCATTAGTTTGCAACTGAATTGATTGAAAACCTAAATCATTAGCATACTTAACTGCCTCTAAAATATTGTCATGTAATGTTGGTTCACCACCAGTAAAAACAACCCCCTGACTGCCTTGCGCGTTAGCTGTTTTTAACGCTTTTTTTATTTCATTAAGCGTACGGTTTTTAAATTTAAACCTTTTATCTCCTTGCACACAAAATTGGCACATATTATTGCAAGCAAAACCTATTTTTATATCAACACGACTCATAAAATTTATAAAACATTTCTAAATTTAATTTGTTCTTTAGAAGGTTGGAAATTTATTAATTCAATTTTATTTTGCAATATATCTTCTGGGAAATCAGCAAATAGCTGCTTAATAACTAAATCTTGCGGTACAATAATTTTTTCATATTCTATTTTACTTATATTTTTCAAGGGGTAAATAATCTTAAAATACTGCTGATCAGGTAAATTGTCTAAAACAAAATCATAAATAGCAAATAATTCTTTAAAATTATCCTTTAAAACCATTGTATGAAACAAAATTTTATTCTGTAAATTATTTTCTTTTAAAAAATCAACAAAAGCAAAAAGCAGTTCCCAAGCCTGATTATTCCCCATTATTTTATTGTGTATTTCACTTGAGCAAGAATATAATGGCAATTCTATTATCTCGATTTTTTCAAATAAAACCCGGGGCAATTTTTTATAATCAAAACAACCTGAAGATTTTATTATTATTTTGCTATCAGGCGCTTTATTTTTTAAAAAAGCAATTAATAAATCTAAATCCTTAAAATTAAATGGTTCTTGTCCACCTAAAAAAATTATTGACTCATTAAAATCCTCCAAAATATCTTTTAGTTCATTAATAGATTCAACACCCTTAACAGTCTGCTTATCACAAAAAACACAATTACATTCGCATTTTGTTAATAAATCAATATTCATAATTTTGCTTTAACTTGTTCTTTAGTAACATTCTTGACAGGCTTTAATTCTTTTTCCGCAAAATATTCACCTAAAGAATATAAGCCGGCACAAATATCATTTAAATTACATCTTTTACAAACTTTACCTTTTTTATATTTAAATGAATCGGTATCCTGCCTAATCAGACCCTTTTCATCCAAAAAATGAACAACTCTTTCTTCTTGTTTAATAATTTTTCTTGTTTCAGTGCTAAACTGCGGAAAATCGCCCATATAACATAAAGGTACTCGTTCTACCCGAAAAGTTTTATTATTTTTAAATAATATTTGCATTGCTTTATTTAATGATATTTCAAAATCAAATAAACCTGGTATGGTATGTTTATTCTGCGAAGCTCGATTCATATATGGGTCAAGATTATTAAAAACAAAATGCTTTATTTGCGGAAAATTTCTTATTATAAAAAAAACGGTTTTATCCAAATGATCAGCATTATACTTATTAATTACAGTATTAATATTAATTACGATATTTAATTTAGTTGCATTTTTTAAAGTCTTAATAATATTATTATAAGAATCATTATTTTGACTTAAATAATTTTGAATTTTAGTTTTATAAGAATATAAAGAAACATGCATCAGATTCAAACCAGAATCTTTTAACTTTTTCAAATATTCAAAATTAGCTGTATTTTGCCCATTAGTAATTAAACGAGAATTAATTTTCTTCTCAGTGCAAAATTTAATTGCTTCTGGCAAATAATCTATCAAGGTCGGCTCGCCGCCGGTTAAAATAACTCCATCATAATTTCTTTTAATCAAATCTGCAACCTTATCCTTAAATTCAATAAAATTTAAGCTTGCCCCAGTATCAGGATTGGAACAAAAAAGACAGGCTTGATTACAAACTCTATTTAATTGAATATAACCTAAATTTGCCATAATTATTTAATAACTGGCTGAAATTCTTCCCAACCATAAAATTTTATATATTCTTTCCAAACACCTTCACAAATGGAATTATAAAAACATTTCTCACATTCTGCTCTTTTTTCTTTTAATTCGTTTTTCTTGCGTTCTTGCCAATTAAAAGCATAACGTTCTTTTTTATCAAAATTAAAATCAGAAACATCAGTTTTAAAATCCAATAATTCACCGATATAATTTTTAATTTCTTTTTGATCAAAATCTTTTAAAATACAAAATGGCAATCCCTCAAAAACTAAATGTACTCTTAAAACTTTGGCTAAATTTATTAATTTCTTTAAATAAGGCAAAAAATCTTTATAAGAAAGCAAAAGTTCTTTGAAATATTGACTTGCATTACCTCTGGGCCACATAAAATTAAAACGAAAATTTTTAACACCTAATTTGCTAAAAAAACTGAATGTTTTTACCAAATCTTGATAATTTTTTTTATTAACAACCAAATTCAAACAAATCTCTTTTTTTATTATTCCTTGATTAGATAATTCTAATAAATTTTTAAGGCCTTGAATTTTTTCCTTAAAACCACCAGGAACTTGAGTCAAGTCATCTTCTACATGGGCGCAATGACTATGAATTGATAAAGAAAAACGAGTTATACCATTTTCAACCAAGGACTGCGTATAAGCCATGTCTTTTAAATTCCGACCATTAGTAATCAAATGAATTTCTTTAAATCCTAATTCTTTAGCTAAATTAACCAAATCAACTAATTTGGGGTACAAAGTGACTTCCCCGCCCAAAAAACCCAAAGAATCATAACCTTGTTTTTTGTATTTAATTAAATCATTTTTTAAATCTGCAAAATCAGCAAAACGCAAAAATTCAGGAATAGAATTTATACTCATGCAAAATTTACATTTATTATTACAAGCCTTGCCAATATTTATTTCCAAATTTTTCATATTATTGAAAAGCAATTAATTCTTTATCACCATAAAGTTTATAATAATCCTTGTTTAGCCCCTTACAAATATCCGTAACATTGCAATCCTGACAAACTTTGCCTTTATATTTTTTCCAAAAATAAACCTTGTCTTTTTTGCCATCAACAAAATACTTATCCCGATTTTGAAAATACAAATCATTAGCCAGATAATAATAATCGCCTAAAACACAATATGGTAATTCAGAAAAACGCAAAACCATATTTTGTTGTTCACTATAATCAACCAAAGGTTTAATCAAAGGACGCAAATCTTCCATCTTAACAACATAATTTTGGCAATATTTATCAATATCCATATAAGTTAAATTAACTTCTTTTATATTGAATTTATTTATAAATTTTAAAATATCAAGTAAATATTTATGATTTAAATTATTAATCACGCAATTTGCTTTTAATAACCGGCCTTTAAAATATTTTTTAATATTATTCAAACCTTTAATTAACTTATCATACAAATTAGGATTTTGACTAATCTGATTAATTAATAATTTATTATGGCCATGAATTGAAACAATTAATTCATCAATATATGGCAAATATTGTTCGGCTATTTTTTCTGAAGATAAGACACTGGCATTTGTCGCTAAGGCCACAACAAAACCCAAGGATTTGGAGGTCTGCAAAATAGTCGAAAAATCTTTCGCTAAAAAAGGTTCCCCGCCTAATAAATTCAAATAAGTGTAACCTTGCTTGCGATATTTATTCAATTCTTCTTCAATATGCTGTTTATCCCTAAAAATTTGTTTACCCTTATATTTATCCTTATTTGTTTTTTCCACGCAAAAAAGACAATCGTTATTACACTTAAAAGTTATGAAAATTTCCAGTCTTTTTTCTTTCATACTATTTAACTGGTTTTAAAATTTTAAAACCATAATATCTTAAATAATTAATATGCCAACCAGCGCATTGATTATTGTATTTACAATCATCACACCTCACTGATTTCAAATAATATAAATTGCTAATATACATTTTGGCAAATTTATGCAAATCAATCTGTTTTTTGTTATTCAAAACTTTTGGCAAATAAATCAAAAAATCATAAACAACTTGATTATTCTGGCCAGCTAGACAATAAGGTAAATTAATAAATTTTAAATTTCCGTTTTTAGTCTTATTCTTGAACTCATCCAGATTAACTGTTTGGTCTTTTAACTTTTCCAAAAACTCAAAATTTTTAATTGCTACAATTAAATTATTAGAATTTAATTCATTTAAATTTTTTTGAGTTAAAAATTTAATATTATATTTAGGTTTATAATTAATATTCTCCTTAAACTGAGATAACTTCAAACAAAAATCATGCAAAAAACAAAAAGCACAACGTTGACCATCTTTACAAGCAAGCTCTTTGTTATTTTGCAAATAATTTTCAAACATATGCCTTCGCCCCTTTAATTCATCCGATAATTTATGGGGGTCTTGGATTAAAGCTTCATGGTCTTCTAAATATTGGGCTGGCAAGCGGTTAGTCCAAATAAAATATCTCTTATCATTCTTTGCCAAAGTCAAAACTTTCTGCCAGCTTTTTTGCTGATAATCTTTATATGATAAAACCAAATTTGATAAATTTTTAAAAGCATTACCAAAAGGTATTAAATGTAAAAGATCATATTCATAAATACTATAATTTTTAGAAAAAAAATCAATAATCTCATGAACCTGCTTAATATTTTTTTTATTAAGTACAATATCAATATTTATAATGCAATTAGACGCTCGAATATTATGTAACCCCTGAATTAATTGATCATAAGCTCCTTCAACTCCGACTAAATAATCGTGGGTTTGTGCATCAAGTCCATGCAAAGAAAAAGTCACTTCATTGACCCCGCTTATCAAGGTTTGTCTGGCAAATTTACGATAAGCTAACATTCTGCCATTAGTAATAATTTGAATTCTTTCAAAACCTAAATTTTGACAAAATTTCACAAGATGCAAAAAACGAGGATGAATTGTTGGTTCACCTCCACTTAAAATAATTTTCCGATATCCTTCTTTTAAAGCTTGCTTTATTTCTGATTGCAAATCTTTTTCTGAAACAAATTGCTCATTATTACTTTGTGCCTCTTTATCTAAACAAAACAAACAATTATTATTACAAGCATAACTCAACCTAAGCCAATACTTCGGTTTACTAGCTATTTTTTCCTTAATTAATAAATTATTTTTAACCATTATGATTAATTTATTTGCCTTAGTAAAGTAATTTAATTATAATAAACTTATAAATTTTATGAAAATCTTAGCCCCAATTTCACGCTATACTGAATTACCTGCTTTAATAAAAAACGGAGCAGATGAATTTTATATGGGAATTTTTTCTCAAGATTGGCATAAAAAAAATCAATTTTACAACCATTTAAATCGTCGGGACAATATTTTGGCTAATACTACTTCTTTTTTAGAAGCCAAACAAGTCATTAATTCCGCTCGCAAAAATAATAAAAAAGTTAATGTTGTTTTTAATACTGATACTATTTTTTCTGGTACACATCAAATAAATAATGAGCTAAAAAAAATCATAGAAATTAAGCCTGACGCGATTATAGCCAAAGATCCTATTATTATTAAACTTATAAGAAAATTAACTAAAAGTCTACCCATTCATTTAAGTTCGCTTGATCAAGTTATAAATACTAAATCAGCGCAATTTTGGTGTAAGAATTTTAAAATTAACCGAATTATACTTCCCCGCAACCTGACAATTAATGAGATTAGTAATTTAGCTAAAAATCTGCCTCAAATTGAATTCGAAGTTTTTATTTATGATGATAATTGTTCTAATATTGATGGGTTGTGTTCATCAATCCATTTCATGAAACCAGACGGAATTGAATTTGTTTGTGAAAGAGAACCGCTTTATACTTCAATTGATAAAAAATTAGAAAAAAATTTCCAAACAATTATTCGTCAGAAAACACTATGCCGAGCCTGTTTTTTATCACTTTTTAAAGAACAAAAAAATATTGTTAGCGGAAAAATAGTTGGCCGTGACAGATCAGCCAGGGATAAAGGACTGATGGTTTTATTTATCAAGCAAGCTCAAAATATTGCTCAAAATTATCCTAATCATTTACAATTTCAAAAAAAAGCTAAATTATTACATCAAATAATTTTTAAAAAAAACTATTGTCATATTTGCCCTTATGCTCCAAAAGACTAACCAAGCTATTCAAATTTTAACACCTCAACAATTTGATACTTATTTACCGAAATATGATAATTTTTATATTGGTTCAAATACTTGCCCATTTTTATTACCTCAACCTGAAATTTTTCAATCATATTTAAAAAAATCCCAAAAAAATAAAAAAAGACTAACCTTACTTACGCCTTTATTACCTAATAATTATTTTGAATACTTAGATAAAATAATTAAAATCATAAAAAATAATCAAGCTGAAAATATTTTTGAATTAGTTTTTAATGATTGGGGGGGGTGGGATTATTTGAAAAATAAAAATATTAAACTAATTGCCGGCATCTTTATTGCTAATCAAAAAAAAGATCCATATTATGCTCATTTTAAAACTAAATTTGATAAAATTTGCACTTATAATGTAATTAATAATCCTTTATTTGCTGATTGGTTACTGAAAAATGAAATTGATACAATTGAACTTGAAAATCTGGGCCAAGGAATCGCTTTAGATAATCTTAAAAATCTTAAAATTAATCTTTACACACCTTATATTATTTTTTCTTTAAGTAGAACTTGTCCACTAGCTTTAATCAAACAAGCTAATAATTATTTAAAAATAATTAAAAATTGCCCCAATTATTGCCTAAACCCACAAAATCAGCCATTGCAATTCACAAATAAATATTATACTTCATTTTATAAGGGGAATTTTCAAACCTATAAATCAACGCGACAAATAGAAAAAAATCGTTTCAATAAAATTATTAATAACTCGCTTTTACTAGAGCCTAAAGTCTCATAAAAAACTGCATAATCAACTCAAAATCTCTTTTGCCTTCATAGGTTAAATCTATTTTATTACCCTCGTGCTTCAAAAAACCCAAATCAGTTAAAGCGTTTATTTCTAAAGAATATCTTTTTTCAATCGGTTCATTAAACATTTTAAGGTATTCTTTTTTATTTAAATTTAATTTTCTAAGACCATAAATAATAAATTTAACTTGCAAATCCGCAATCGTCATTTTATATTTCTTGTCTATTGGTAATAATCCATTTTTAATATAATTTTTATATTTACCCATATCATCAGTATTATTATACCAATGAGTTCCGGTAAAACCAGAGTCACCCAAACCAGTAGTTAAATGCAGATTATTTTCCAGAAAATCTTCTAAATACATTAAACGATATTTATGATCCAATGAATATTCTTCAAAAGTACTATGAATATAACCTTGTTTTGATAAAGTTTTATAAGCTAAATCATAATATTGCAGATAATCTTTACGTGGCACATAATAATCAGACTGACCTAATTTAGAATGATCATATAAAGTCAATAAATAAACTCCTAAATGCTGCGGTTTTAATTTTACTATCGTATTTAAATCCTGAGCGAAAATCTGCAAATTACTAGCTGGTAAACCGGCAATTATATCAACATTGACTTTAAAAAGCTTGATTATTTTAGGCAAAACATTTATAACCTGTTCTTTTGTCTGATAACGGCCGATTGTTTTTAAAACCTTAGGATCTAGTGTCTGAACACCTAAAGTAATGGTATTAACACCGTATTTTTTTAATATTTTAATTTTTTTATCGGTTAAAGTCGGGGGAGAAGCTTCACAGGTAAACTCTATCTCGTCTAAAGGCTTAAGCAAATAAGGTAAAAAATGTTTTTTTATAAATTTTAATAAATCTTCTAATTGCTCCTCGGTCATTAAAGTCGGGGTTCCACCCCCAATATAAATATGGCTTATTTTATTTCTTTTAATCAAATCTTTATACATCAAAAGTTCTTTTTTATAATATTTCAAATAATCAGAAAATTCTGAGACAATATTTTTCTTTAAATTTGTAAAAGTACAATAACTGCATTTATTTGTGCAGAAAGGAAAATAAAAACACATAACAAAAGGTGTTTTATCCGGCCATAAGTCAAACAAGTTATCAGGATTACGATCTTTATCTATTGCCTCTTTATAATAAACATAAGGGGGATAATCAAAAGTACATTCTTTACGGCGATTAAGCCTTTCAAAAACAAAATCCTTGGCCAGTTTAAATTCTGACAAATAATCTTTTTTATATAAATCTAAATATTTATCTAAAAATTTAAATTTTTGCTTAAATATTTTTTTCTCATTTTGGGGCATAAATAAAATAATCAAATCTATATATAATAATACCCAATCTGAATATAAAAAACAACCATAATCTATGGCTGTTTTTTATATTAGAAATTAATCAATTTTAATGACCTTCACTCAAATCAATTATGGTTCCTCTTTCTTTATTATAATAATTCATTAATTCATCCAATTCATCTCTTTCAATATAACGGCTAAATTTAAATACATTTTGCATTTGACCGCCATCTTCACCTCGTTCAGCGAAAGCATCTTGTCTATTAGTAGTACTTTTATAGTCATCGCTATAATAAAGCAAGAGATAAGTATACAATCTATAAGTTCGCAAATCATCATAATAAGCATCAATATTATTAAAATCATCAGTAAAATAATTATAATACTGATCTTCGACCATACTTTCCCAAAAAATAAATGTAGGATTGATTTCCAGTTTATTAACATTAGCTGGATAATTAACTTTTAGGTTTCTATACTGACTAACTAATTGATCAATAACTTCTTCTTCATCTCCAATAATTGCTATTAAATATTGCTTTAAATCGTCATTGTCAATACCCAAATCAGCCGCTACTTCTGCAAATTTATCATTTAAATTTTGGTTGAGCTTATCCCTAACCTTGCCTTTAGAACCAACATGTAAATAATTCACATAATAATATAATTTACCGACTTGATAAATTAAACTATCGTTAGGATCTAAGAGAAAATCATTAATAGTATTCAAGTCAGTAACTTGTCCGCTAGCCAAAATCGGATATTTATTTTTCATTTCCTGAACATAATTATCTAAAAAATCATTATAATAACGGCTCAATAAATTATTATATATTTCTAATAAATCTTCATCACTTTTATAAATACCTCGTTCTAAAACACCAACTAGACTTAATACTTCTTCTTCTTGTCTCTCCGGATAAAGAAAATTTATTACAATAGTACTAGCATAAGGAGTGGTAAAAGAATCACAATCTCTGGCAATATCAGTTTCTGGAGGAAAATAACAAAGTTCACGTTTTTTAGCATGAAAATCATCTAACCATTCTTTAAAAGACTGGCGCTGAAAAATTTCATTAATATTATTGGTAAAATTAAAATCCTCCAAACTAGCGTTTTCTTCAAAATAATTAACTAATTCCTGACCTTCTCGCGTCCTAAAAATCATTTCAGGCGTTCTAATATCCAGACTTGGAACCCCATAACGTTCATCTATTTCATACAAATTAGTTAATAAATCCTGCTGATCCGTCTGATTTAAATTAAGTAATTGATTATTAATTTTATTGGCGGCAAAAGTATCAAAAGCTCTTAAACAAGAAAAATACAAGCCCAAATTACCTTTATCATCATAACAAATATCATGAACTTCTTGTTTTATTTGCTGATATTCACTTGACTCTAAAATAGAATCCAAAGTATAAGGTGAACTAACAAAACCAAAATCCACGACATTTTCCAATCTAGTTTGCAAATTTTCTTCTTCTTCCACTGGCGGTGGCAGATTAATACTTGGAGCAGGTTTAAAATAATATAATAATAAACCGCCAACAATTAAAATGATCATTACTATGATCAATGTAATAATTTTTATTTTTTGTGTCATAGATTTGCTTTATTAATCTTTAAATATTTATTAATAAAATTTTCAAAAATCCTGTTTACTTTTTCCGTAGAAGTTATCACTGTGTGAGAAAACTCATTAATTATCAATTTATCTATCTTCTTATTATAATCCTCAATTTCTTTAAAATTTAGCTCAGAATAATTTTTCTTTTTTTCTGATAAAATCATCATATTAGCCTTAATAAATTCCTTACGGTATTGGTGGAAAAATTTTTCAATTACGGCTGTACTGAAAAAAATATTACCATCACAATCTATTAATAAGCTATTTTTAAATAGTGGCAAATAACTGAATGATTTTAAATTAATCAATTCTAATTGTTTGAATTTATTTAAATTAACCAATATTTTACTTAACTCTAATTTTAATAGTCTTAATTGTGACTGTGGCCAGTTCTGATAAAAAACCGGCAAAATATTTATTTTTTTAAAACCCAACTTATAAATATAAGCCAGGTTATTATATAAATTATCAATTGTCTGCGGTGAAACGGTTAAATTGATTTGTGTTTGTTTTTGATAATTTTCTAAATTTATTAAATTTTCATTAATAACCGCAATCTGCTTGTCAGTATAATATCTGTTAATTTTTAAATCGGGTTCTTGACCATCATGGCTTAAAATTATTTTGATATTGTATTTTTTAAAAAAATCCGATTTGGCTTTAGTTAACAACAACCCATTCGTATTGATTATAAAATTTTTATCGGGCAAATTTTTTATTATTTGCTTGATTTTCTTATATTTTAATAATGGTTCACCACCTAAAAATCTAACTGATTTTACAGGACTATTTTTCAAAAATTCAATTAATTGGTATAAATTATTTTCCAGTTTATTAACTTTATAATCTTTTTTAACCTGGCAATAACTACATTCTTTTTTATTACAAGAACGGGTTAAAATAATAACTATTTCTAAAAATTTAAATTTTTCAGACATAGATTAATATGAGCCATGCGAACCGTGCGAACCATGCGAGCCATGTGAACCGTGCGAACCATGCGAGCCATGCGAACCGTGCGAACCATGTGAACAATGAGTACCAACCTCGGCATTATTATGAATATAATTATTATGATCCCAACTATGATTAACATCGCCGATTAACTCATTATAGTTGTCATTTTCGTAACCATTGTTACCACAATGTTTAATATTACAGCAAGTCGTATGCGAATTTGGCCTCATAGGTTGAGAACCGCACGGATTGGGGGTTTTATTACTTAAACCGCCTGGCAATTGCCCGCAATTATAAGCTTCGGCTTCTTCGGCTAAAATACCCAAAGCAGTCACGCCAATACCTAGCATAATAATATCTTTTTTAGTAATGCGCCCTTCTTCATCATTTAAAAATTCTTGAAATTTTTTCTTTAATTTGGGAAGTTTATTTTTCATATATTTATATTTTATTATTTGGGAATCGGGGGTTTTGATTTTTTGACCCATTCTTGGAAAATATCCTGATTTTTTCTATTTTGAAGCTTAGTAAATAAATATTCTACAATTGCTTCATCTATTTGCCAGCGGAAATTATTTTTCATTGCTGGAAAAATATTACCGTGCACGGAATAATTATAAACCGGACAAATACCCAAATAAGGTTTATAAACGTTTTCACTAAACCCCGGTAAACCATCAACACACGAAGCAAAACAAACGGATTTACACAAATCATTATTAATTAATTCTTCCAATGAATTTTTTTTTATATTACCCAATTTAAACATCTCATCACCGCCCATCCTGGCAATCATCCGCCCCTCATCACAAGTATAAACATCGCCATTGTAATTATAAGCCAATTGACCGATCACTGCCCCGCAAGGCGAACGGAAATCCAAATTATTCGGTTCTTCCTGATTTAGTATCTTTCTTAAATAAGTCGCTGCCATGCTTTCATAAAAATGCCTGCCTTGATAATTTTTTTCCAAAATATAATCAAAAGCTTTTTTATAAAAATCAATATATTCTTTAGGATTGTACCATATTTTTTCTTTGGCTTGCAAAGCAAAGCCAAAAGGATTTAAATAACGCAAATAAATGTTCCGAAAACCCAACTTTATATAAGTATCAATAACCTGTTTATAATTAGCCAAAGTTTTACGAGTTACTGTAATCAAAGCGCCTACCCGATAATAATTTTTCTTTTTGCCTTTATATTTATCTTTATAAGCCTGATTGATTTTTTTAATCCATTTTACTGTTTCTTTATAACTATTACCGTCAGTAAAAATACGATTATAATTATGAGTCGATTCGTCACCGTCCAAGGATGTACAAAAATTAACTTCATTAGTCATTAAAAAATTCATTTTCTTTTGGTCTAATAAAGTAAAATTGGAAACTAACCGAAAAATTAAATTTTTTTTCTCTAATTTGTTTTTTTCCTGAGCATAATTGATAATAAATTCTACTACTGGCCAGTTTAAAAGCGGTTCACCACCCTGAAATTCTATGCAAATCGCATTATTATTGGATTTAAAAATAGTATCAACTACCAGTTTGGCTGTTTTTAGATCCATATCGTATTTCTTATCTTTACATGTTGCAGCGCTGGCATGACAATAAATACAGCGATGATTGCATCTTAAAGTTACAACCACAATATGCAAAGACGGCCCGTATTTCAAAAAAGAATTGCGCTGACGATACTGCCAAATGAAATTTTTAAGGTAATCCTCATCTTTAATAAATAATTTTTGTTTTAATTTTTGATAAAGCTTGCTTTTTTTATCCAGTCGGCCATGAATATATTTTTTAAAATCTGTTTCTGGCAAAAAAATGTAATGGCCGATGTCATTGGTCAATAAATAATTGTCATTTTCAAATTTTTTAAAACGGAAGAATCCGGCCTGTTTATCATTTAATTTTTTAATCGTTTGTAAATCCAACATAGCTTAAATATTTGCTTCACCCCTTTATTACTTAAGTTAAGACATTAAACCAAGCGCATAATTGGCAAATTCATCTTTTAAAATATCTTTATAATCCTGATCTATTTTATTTATCTTTATTTCAATATAATCACTGTTTTCTTTTAATTTAAAATTGGCCAAATTTTTAAAATCATTAATCGCTTGTTTGATTGCTTCAGGTCTGTATATCTTTTTATTAAACTTAATAATCCTCATGATTTTATTTTTTAGACTTTACTTTTTTTGAACTTTTCTTTGATTTTTTTGCTGCTTGTTTTTTTTCCTGCCAAGGCTGAGCAATTCCCAAAGGGTCTTTTTGCCAATCATCTTCTACTTCTTTTAAAAGCTCGTCAACCTCACTAGGTACAGCGCTATAAAGCGCTTGGGAAACAATGTATTCTCTAATTTTATCATTAGCTTGGCTAATTTTTTCTCTTAACACCTGATTTAAAAGTTCATTATAAAATTGGCCGACTAAATTTTCTAATTGTTCTTTATTAACATGCTCTTTAAGCTTGAAAAACGCCTTAATTTCCTTCTCAGGCTGACCATCTAAAAAAACATAAACCTTATCCAAAAATAAATAAGTTGCCTGATAAATTGTTGTTAATGGATAAATCTTAGAATTAATTTTAAATTCTATTTGCTGTATTTTTTTATCAAATTCAAACTTGAAATTATTATTTATTTTATTCATTATAAATTTTAAATTACTATTAGAATTTTCTTTATATAATACTAAAAACAATTTCCGCCTCCCCCCGGACAATTGTCAATACGGCAACAAACCATTTTATAATTACTGGTATCGGCTGAAATATCATAAATATAATAGCCAGAATCACAATCAGTCTGAGTTAAATTAAAATCTCCGATTTGATCGTTTTCAGTATAATGACCAGTCCCTGCAGTATTTATACTTTTCACCTTACATAAATTAGAATCAGCTGTTCCAAAATAAATGTCAGCAGCCGTAGCTGTACCGCCGGCAGTCAAATACAACCCGTCAGAAGTAATGGTTAATTTATCTTCAGCAGAATCCAAAAGCTCTATTTTTTCAGTTAAAACCTTGGGAACATGTATTTCAAAATTATTTGCAGTAATTCCACTACGAAAACTTAAACCATTTTTTATTCTAAACTTTTGTTGCATTTCAATTACTCCCGCAAAAAATGATAAAGTGCCAGAACTGCCCGGTGTCCTTATGGTAAAATTATTGCTGCTATTTACTGAAATAGCATTAGTTGAAAATTCATCTATATTCATTGATCTGACACCACTTATAAATCTAGCGTTAGCAGGAAAAATCAAATTATTGGAAACTGCAAAAAACGAAGTACTTTCGGTTTCAGTACCATCGGCAGCTATTTTGCTCAAAACTTCATACCAAGTACTATTATTGGCCTCACATTGCGCCTGACTAATATAATTATCATTCTCACAATAACCTGACAACCCTTCACCAATTAAAACATAATCGCCACCAGTTTTTAGAATTGAATCAATTAAAAAATAATTATTAGCAGAATCATAATTAAAAGCAGCCCAGGCCACTGAACCGGAAAAAATAAATAAAGCTATAATAAAACAAATTTTAAAAATTCTTGACATATAATTTTATTACTAAAAAGCTATATTCAAATAACAACATAACACATTACCCTCCACTCTATCCAAACTCCTGGTAACGGTAACACTCCCTTCTTCCGGTGTCTCTTTAAATGCCGGATGAGTAAAACCCTTTGGGCAGGAATTTATACTGCTAGCCAGCCAGCATAAATCATGCCGCTTAAAGTCATCGAAACTTCCTAGATCTATGTTACCCAAATTAATATTAGCAGAATTTATTTTAATATTTGTATTATCGCCAAATAAAGCGATGCTGTTTAATTTAACTGTTGTAGTTTCTAATTCATCATCATTACAATCAGAATCCCGGTTAGAAAAACAACCCTGCATACCAATTAATTTTACGGGCACCTCAGTATAAATGCGGTTATTGGGCTGCATTATTATTGAATGAGGCCAAGTTTCTATATTATTGGTATTTAATTCATAAAAATTAGTATCAAGAACTTCCAAACCTTTATCAGCAACTGAATGCCAAACCATTATTTTATCTTCACAATCTCTGTTTAAAATCGCATTAGTACCGGATTGTAATTCTTTTTTACAAAAAGTAAAAGAGGAATCAGCATCCAAAATTAACCTATCACCAACCAAAACATCACCCAAATTGGCGGTTTCTCCCAGCATATCATTACCGACAGTTAAATAACCATTGACATATAAATTATCAAAGATAAAAAACTCATTACCTTTTTCCAAAAAATAACCATCTCCCTGAGCCAAAACAAAATCACCAAGAATTAAACATAAAATGAGAAAACTTAATGCAAGGGCTATTTTAAAAAATTTATTCATATTAAAATTAATTAGTAGGAGTTAAATCAAGAAAAATCATCCGTTTTGGATCAAAATAAGCAGCTTCTTCAAATTTAAGACCTGGTATGTCTAAATTATTTAACCCACCCAAATACGCGGTATGTAAATCATCAACAAAAACACTGCTTGTTACCGTAGAATTAGGTGATGGCATATCATCATCATCTACTACAAATAAACTAGGAGAATTTGTACCACCAGGCATAATTATTTTACCTTGTATTTTCAATCCATCACCCTGTAAATTCAAATCAATCCCTCCATTAGCATTTAAATATAAATTCTCACCTTTTACTGTATCAATAGTTAAAAAAGAATTACCGCCAATATTACCAAGTGTGGTTGTACAGGATGTTGATTGCGGGTAATTCGGGCAATCAAATCCCATAAAATTTCTAACATACAAATCTTTATCTTCAATCTTAATCACGCCGTCTGGCACGTCTTCCAAATCATTAACGCCGGCCGCAGACATTTTCAAGCCTTTACCTGTCATTTTTACCGGATCCCAAATTATTATTTTATTATTATCTTCATAACTGACAAAGCCGGCTGCTTGGACAATAAAAACACCGCCTAATAATAAACCGGCTGCTACTAAACAAAATTTTGTTAACCAATTTAATTTCATATAAATAATTTTAAACTTCTTCTTTCTTTTTTCTGATCAAAACCATCATAATAATCGGAGCCACCAGCCAGAAAAATCTGGCCGGATCAGAAATAAATAAATTACGCATGCCCGCGGACACATGATTAACAGTGGCCTGAGGTAAATATGACATTAAAATACTTAAAATCAAACCGACATGAAAAAAACTAAAAATCATTGACTGCCACCAGCTGCCATTACTGGCTGACCCGCCAAGTGTTTTTAACAAAGCGCCTCTTGATAAAAGAAAAAACAAAACAATAAAAATTCCTACAAAAACAGTCACATTAAAAATCGAAGCATTATTATAACTGATTTCCGCATTAAAACTGCTTAAATAAGGTGCGGTATTTACAATAGCCAAAGCCATATAAATACTAACTAATATAACTATAACACGATCACGGCCTAAAGATAAGCCGTATAAAAAAGCAGCCACTACAAAAAACAAGATTATAAACAAATCCCAACTGGGAGCAGCCCAATTTATATTTGCCAAAAAATCCATGATTGTGGATAATTTATTATTTTACTTGTTTTTATTATACCATAAAAATATAAACAAAACAAAAACAACCCCTTAAATTGGGGTTGTTTTTTTTAAAGGCCTGCTTTATTTAATTCTTCTAATATTTTTTTTTGCTGACGATTAAGTTTTTGCGGAGTTTTTACAATAATCTCAACCAAATGATCGCCACGACCCGAACGCTGAAAACGAGGAATCCCCTTGCCTTTTAAGCTTAAAACTTTGCCTGATTGAATACCAGCCGGGATTTTTAATTTAACTTCATCGTCCAAAGTTTTAATTGGTATTTTATCACCCAAAGCTGCCTGAGAAAAACTGATTTCTTCTTGAGTAATAATATCATCGCCTTGACGTTTAAAATAATCGTCTGAAACCACTCGCAAATGAACATATAAATCACTATTACTGGCACCGCGCAAACCAGCCTCGCCTTCACCTGACATTTTAATGGTCATGCCGTTATCAACTCCGGCCGGTACTTTAATCTTGATTTGTTTTTTTTCTTTAATTCTGCCTTGCCCGCCACATTTGGAACAAGGAGTTTCATAAGTTTTACCTTCACCTTGACAATCAGGACAAACAGACATAGTCTGGATTCTACCCAAAAAAGTCTGCTGAACCTGCTGAACCTGGCCTTTACCCTGACAGGTTTTACATTCAGTTATTTTAGTACCTGGTTCTGCGCCATTGCCTTTGCAATGATCGCAAATAACCAATTTATATAATTCAATATTTTTTTCCGTACCAAAAACAGCTTCTTTAAAATCCAATTGCAAATCAACTTCAATATCACGGCCTCGGCTCCTTGTTTGAGCCCGGCTTTTGCTACCGCCAAAGCCAAACCCGCCGCCAAACATTTCACTTAAAATATCGCCCAAATCACCAAAATCAACATTACTATAAGTTGCACCGCCACCGCCTTGTCTGGCATATTTCATAAAATCATCCCAATTCATTCCACCGCCAAAACCGCCCTGTTGATCAAATGTTGAACCAAACTGATCATATTGTTTTCTTTTTTCTTCATTACCCAAAACCTGATAAGCTTCATTAATTTCTTTAAACTTTTTTTCATCACCGTCTTTTTTATCAGGATGATAAAGATGGGCCTTTTCCCTAAAAGCCTTTTTCACTTCATCTTTTGACGCACTTTTTGCTACGCCTAATATTTCGTAATAATCTTTTCCCATTGTATTTAAATTTTATTTTTTAAAATATTGCCAAACTTCTGTTTTAAAATTTTCATTTTGCTCAAAATCCAAATCAGTTGCTTCAAAAATTTTAGCCAAAAATTCCATAATCTGGTTTTCGGAAAAAAATTTTTCCGGCCCACCAGCTGGTTTGCCTTTATCTTTCCATTTATCGTATCTGGAAATCACTGCTTGATTCCCGACTTCTGTTTCCAATAAAGCCAAATCGTCAAAATCAGTTTGCCGGCCTAATCTTTTTAATTCAGCAATCTGGGCTTTTACTTTGGCAACCTGTTCTTTTTTACGCTGAAATTTCTTATCGTTTTTATCAATTAAAGTTAATTGAAAACCTTTTATTTTGGCATTTTCCTGAGCACCAATACCACGATTGGCTTGTTCACTTTCTAAAAATTTAACTATTAAATCGGTTTTTAATTCAACATCATCAATAACACTGGCTTTTTCCACGCTAAACCTCCATTTATCACCCAAATCAATCGCCAGTTTGGTTAATAAACCATTAATCATTTTTTCAAATAAAAACCCAGCTTGTTCTTTTATATCCGGTTGATCTAATTTTAATTCATCATAAAGTTCTTGATAGACTTGCCCTATATGATAATCGTCCAAATCAACTCTGTCAATCTTTAACCGTTTAATCAACAATAATTCGGTTTCCAATTTATCTATTTCGGCCTGATAAACCGCTGCTAAATACTGGCGCCTGAATTTATTATATTTACTCCGATGTTCCTGCGATTTTATTTCATGGTTTAAATCATAATAAATACCATAATCAATATCAGAAACCAAATCACCCGGAGTAGCTATTGTTTCATTGCCATGTTCATCTTCATAAATAAAATAAAATTTACCTTTATCATCTTTTTCAAATTCAACCTGGCGGGTTTGGGGATTATCAGGCAATTCAAGCCGAACGTCTTCTTCAACTTTTTTATGTTTTTTCTTTTTCTTGGTTTCAATTTTAATAGCCTCAACAGCAGATTCTTTTTCAGACTGTAAATCAGTTATTTGTTTTTCCAATTCAACCACTTTTTCTTCCGGTGATTGTTCTGCTTCAAAATTTTCAAAATTAGGCATAATTTTTTATTTGTTGAATTAGTTCTTGAACAATATTTTTGAACGGTATATTTTTAACAAATTTACCGTTAATAATTAAAGCGGCTTCTTTGGCTCCGCCAATTAAGGCTATATCAGCTTCCCTAGCCTCACCCGGACCATTAACTTCACAACCCATAATCGCTACCTTCATTGGTGTTTTAATGTTTCTGGTTTTATCATAAACTTCTTGGGCAATTGCTGCTACATCAATTTGGCAACGTCCGCACATGGGACAAGCAATCACTGTCACACCCTCTTTAATTAATTCCAATGATTTTAAAATTTCTTTAGCCACCCAAACCTCTTTAACCGGATCGTCGGTTAAGGAAACCCGAATCGTATCACCAATCTCCTGGCTTAACAAACTGCCAATACCCACACTTGATTTAATAATACCTGGTTCACCAATCCCGGCTTCAGTAATACCGACATGCAAAGGATAATCTGTTTTCTGGCTTATTAATTGGTAAGCTTCAATCGTGATTGGTACGCTACTTGATTTTAAAGAAACAACAATATCCCTGAAACTAAATTTTTCAATCAGTTTAATATTACGCAAACCTGATTCAACTAAAGCTTTGGCTGTGGCTTTTTTATATTTTTTTAAAATATCTTTTTCCAAAGAACCGGCATTAATACCAATGCGAACAGCTACATTATTAGACTTACAGGCTTCAATAATTTCTTTTAATTGTTGTTTATCATTAATATTCCCGGGATTAAGCCTGATCTTATCAACACCGGATTCAATGGCTGCCAAAGCCAACTGGTAATCAAAATGAATATCAGCCACCAAAGGTATTTTGGTTTTGGCTTTTATTTGGCGTAAAGCTTTGGTATCAATAATATCTTTAATTGCCAAACGAACCAGCTGGCACCCGGCTTTTTTCAATTCGTTAATCTGTTTAATGGTTGCTGGCGCGTTTTTGGTTGAAGTTTTGGTCATTGACTGGATAACTATTGGGTTGCCACCGCCAATCAAAACATCACCAACTTTAATTGTTTTAGTTTTTTTAGGCATAAATTTATTCCTCTTCAAAACGGTTAGCTAAAACTTTTTTAGCCTAGGTCAGGAAACTTTAATTCTTTGGGCGGTTCTGCTTCATTAATCGGCCCAAAAGTCTGTTCATACTTTTCAATGTTAGACTGTAAAGCCTTAACAATCCGCTTAATGTGTCCCGGGCTGGTAATCACCCGAGAAGTTAAGATTCCTTGAGGCGGGACCACGTTAGCAAAATCCAGGATAAACTCTTCTTTGGTATGCGCTACCTGCATCATATTGGCATACCGACCTTCCAGCACCTCATCAGTGATCTTAATATTAATTTGTTTTTGCCCACCTTGTTGATTTGGTTGATTTTGATTTTCCATATAAATTATTTATTTATTTAAATCACTTCCCCCTGCCCGATAAAAATTACCGGGCAGAATAAGAGATTTAATTATTTGTTTTCTTGTTGATTATCCTCATCTTTATCATCTTCTTTTGTTTCCTCTTGTTTTTTTCCAGCGTCCTCAAACTCACCTTCTTCAGCCTGAGCCGTTGAGCTACCCTGTTGCTGTTGTTCATTATCTGTTGATCCTGCCTGTTGCTGTTGCGATTCCTTGTCTTCAGTCGACGAAGCTTTAGCAGAGTCGGCTTGCGCTTTGTACATTTCTTCACCAACTTTTTGAGCAGCTTGCATTACAGCATCATTAGCTTTTTTAATAGCTTCAGCATCATCACTATCTTTAACTTTTTTTAATTCTTCCAGCTTGGCCTGAACATCTTTTTTAACATCTTCTGAAACTTTATCCCCGACTTCTTGTAATGATTTTTCTGTTGAGTAAATCAAAGCATCAGCTGAATTGCGGGCTTCAATTAATTCTTTCTTTTTTTTGTCTTCTTCGGCATGCGATTCAGCATCTTTGGTCATTTTTTCCACTTCTTCTTCACTTAACCCAGAAGAAGCTGTAATTGTAATGGTTTGTTCTTTACCAGTCGCTTTATCAACAGCTTTGACATTTAAAATACCATTGGCATCAATATCAAAACTTACTTCAACCTGCGGTACGCCGCGCGGTGCCGGCGGAATACCGGAAAGAATAAAGCGGCCTAATGATTTATTATCCTGGGCCATCTCACGTTCACCTTGCAAAATATTAATTTCAACCGAAGTCTGGCTGTCTGCCGCTGTTGAAAATGTTTGTGATTTGGAAGCAGGAATAGTTGTGTTTTTTTCAATTAATTTAGTGCAAACGCCGCCTAAAGTTTCAATACCCAAAGATAATGGTGTTACATCAAGCAATAATACGTCTTTAACATCACCCTGCAAAACCCCGGCCTGAACAGCTGCCCCAATAGCGACCACTTCGTCAGGATTAACAGAAAAATTTGGTTTTTTACCGAAAAATTCTTCTACTTTTTTCTGAACCAAAGGCATCCTGGTCATACCGCCGACCAAAATAATTTCTTCAATTTCATTAACTTTAAACCCAGCGTCGTCTAAAGCCTGTTTAACCGGCTCCATTGTTTTATTAACCAAATCACCGACCAATTCTTCCAGTTTGGCTCTGGTTAATTTCAAAACCAAATGCAACGGCGAACCGTCACTACTTTGAGTGATAAACGGCTGATTAATCTCAGTTTCGGTTGAAGTAGATAATTCTATTTTGGCTTTTTCAGCAGATTCTTTAATTCGCTGCAAAGCCATTTGATCTTTGGATAAATCAACACCGTTTTCTTTTTTAAATTCTTCAATAATCCAGTCAATAATCTGACGGTCAAAATCATCGCCACCCAAATGAGTATCACCGTTAGTGGCTTTAACTTCCACGGTATCATCTGAAACATCTAAAATTGAAATGTCAAAAGTACCGCCCCCCAAATCATAAACAGCGATCTGTTGATTGGCTTTTTTATCAAACCCATAAGCCAAAGCAGCGGCAGTCGGCTCATTAATAATACGCTTAACTTCCAATCCGGCAATTTTACCGGCATCTTTAGTAGCTTGTCTTTGTGAATCGTCAAAATAAGCCGGCACAGTAATAACTGCCTCTGTTATTTTTTCGCCGGTTTTTTCTTCGGCATCAGCTTTTAATTTTTGCAAAATCATAGCTGAAATCTCCTGAGGCGTGTATTCTTTATCACCCATCTTAACTTTAACACCTTCACCGGCTTGCATAATTTCATAAGAAAGCCTTTCTTTATCTCTTTGCACTTCCGGATCTTCCCAACGTCGACCAATCAAACGTTTAACTGAAAAAATAGTGTCTTTCGGATTAGTCACAGCTTGTCTTTTTGCCAGCTGACCGACTAATCTTTCACCTGTTTTGGAAATAGCAACCATTGAAGGTGTGGTTCTCATACCTTCTTTATTTTCCAAAACTTTTGGCTGGCCACCTTCAATAATGGCCATTGCTGAATTAGTTGTACCTAAATCAATACCTAAAATTTTTCCCATAATATTTTTTTTTATTAATTATTATTTTTTTGCTTATAGCAAATTGCAAATAGCTTATAATTTTCCTATAAACCATTTGCCATATGCCATATTTGCTATTTAGTTGACAAAATAAACCGATAACTGTTATAATCCTTACATGCTAATCTTTTAAGGAGGGGAAAAATGTGCGAAATGGTCAAGCGGAATAATGGTGGTCTACGAATCGGTGGACAATTTTTCAATGTCAATGACGGGTTAATCCAAGCTGTCAGAAAATTGGCACCGGGCTGGTCAGAGCGAACTGATCGCAAACTAGCCCAAATAATAGTCAATGGCGTGCCAATTTTTGATCTGGATCGTCCGACTGATGACGGTATTGAAACCCGGGCAAATTTCCATGCCCCTGGCGGCCAAAAAATCAGCCTACCTGTCATAATCATGAAAGACCCGCCTCACCATTCATTATTCTTAAACGGGAAAAAGCTAAAATAAGCTTAATTCTCACCTCATCAAAGCCCGGCTCTGGCTGGGCTTTTTCTTTTGGCTGATTTTTCAAAATTCTCCCCGGATAAAGCAATTAAATTATTTAATTGACTTATCCGGAAAGCCTTTAAAAAGGGCTTTCATTTGATTATTGCTTTTTCTTTTTACTGGCAACTTTTTTAGCTTTGCTTTTTTTTACAGTGGTTTTGACTTTGGTTGCTTGACTTTCTTTGGCAATCGGAATAATGATTTTTAAAACACCTTCTTCATATTCTGATTTAGCTTTATCTGACTGAACTTCAGCCGGCAATAAGACTGATCTTTGAAAACTGCCTGATTTGATTTCCTTGCGATAATAATTTTTATCATCAACTTCTGATTTTTTCTCGGTTTTACCTTTGACTGTCAAAACATTATCCTTGATTTCAATATCAACATTTTTTGGATCAAAATTGGCGATCGGCGCGTTAACTACCAATTTGTCTTTTTTCTTATAGACATCCATAGCAGGTATAAAAGTTTTTTCACTGGGTACCTGAAAATCACGAAAAGCTTTTTCCAAATCCTGCCAGTCATCTAAAAATGGATTCCATTTTATTAAAGCCATATCTGTCTTCCCCCATCTGCCAAAAGTAAAATTTTAGCAGAATTAATTATAAATTAATTTATTAGTTATTTGTTTATCAGGAAAATGAATAATTTTTTATAAAACCGTCAATAAATGCTTAATAATCAATATTACTCTCCGACAATAACTTTGGCCGGAATAATTACCTGCCCATTTAATTTATAACCTGAACTAACTTCTTTTAAAACAACATCTTTTTCACCTTCTTCTTTACCAACCGCTTCATGCAAATTATGATCAAACGGCTGGCCGACTGTTTCAATTTTTTCCAACCCGTTTTGGACCATAAAATCTTCCAATTGTTTTTTGATATGAAAAACACCGATTACCCAATCTTTATCTTTTTGATCTTCTGGCACATGCTCGATCGCTTTACAAAAATTATCAATAATCGGAATTAAATCAGTTAATAAACTAATTTTTGAAAAACTGCCGATTTCCGAAACTTTTTGATCCATCTCCCTTTTTAAATTTTCATAATCGGCCTTGGCTCTTTGCCAGCCAGCCAAATATTCTTCACTTTTAGCTTTTAATTCTTCAATATCTATTTTTGCTTTTTGTGATTTTTTATCTTTCATAAATTATAAACTTAAACTCCAGACCCAAAGCCCAGAGCTGAATTAAATTTCTTTGAGTGAATCTTTAATATATTCAACTAAAGCCAAATTTTTATCATAATTCATTCGTTGAGGACCCAAAATAATAAACAAGCCCGAATCCTTGTTTTTCAAATGATATTTACCCAAAACAGAAGAACAATCATCACCAAACGGATTTTGGGAACCGATTAAAATTTCGACTTTATTAATCCTGTCAAAAACCTGATTAACCACTTCATCCAAGTGATCAATCACTTTGGACATATTACAAATCAAATTTTGCTCGGCAAACTCGGGTTTTTTAAACAAATTTGATAAACCGGTATAATAAATATTATGCTTATCAAAAGCCACTATAACTGTTTCATCAGCCAAATCAACCACATTTTTGGCTAAATTTTTCAAAACCAAATCTTTATTTAATTTTGCTTTTAAAACCTTTTCAAAAGAACTGCGCCAGGTTGACTTGATCTCACGTTTTTCCAAAAAATTATCAACATAAAACTGATAACCCTTTTCAGTCGGCACGCGTCCGGCTGAAGTATGCGGCTGATAAATATAACCTTGTTTTTCCAAATCAAACATTTCGTTTCTAATGGTCGCCGGAGACACGTTTTCCCGTGAACTTAAAAGCTTACTGCCAATTGGCGCTGCAGTTTTTATATGTTCGGAAATTAATAAATTAAGTAAATTCTTTTGTCTGTCTTTCATTGTTTACATTATAAAAAATAAACTAGCACTCGTCAAGAGCGAGTGCTAATTTATTTTAAATATTAACAATACTAATGTCCAGAGTGACTAATTGCCTGATGTCTAACGCCTAAGCTATTCCTTTCTCAAAGCCACCATCGGATCCAAGCTAGCTGCCTGGCGTGCCGGATAAAGTCCTGAAACCAAACCAACCAAAACAGACATGCCGGCTGCCAATAAAATATATTGGATTGAAAAATAAAACTGCCAATCAAAACCCAAATAATTGGTGGCAACAAAACTAATTAACCAGGTAAGAATAATGCCCAAAATTATACCGACAATCCCGCCGATAAAAGTTATAATCACTGCTTCGGTTAGAAATTGGTTTAAAATATTATTATATTTAGCGCCTAAAGCTTTACGTAAACCGATTTCAAAAGTTCTTTCAGCTACTGAAACATACATCACATTCATAATTCCCACACCACCAACCACCAAAGAAATCAAAGCAATCGCCAATAAAAGTATTTGGATTGAGCCGGTCACGGTATCTAGCATTTCCAAAGCTTCCTGTGCACTGGTAGCATGAAAATCATCACGATTAGGATCAGTAATATTATGCAGATCACGCATTATTAAAGTAATATCATCAGCTGTTTGCCTGGCAATAGAAGTATCATAAATCCGATTAAAAATAAAAGTGATATAATCAATGCCTAAAATCCTTTTTTGCATTGTTCTGGCCGGGATATAAACAACATCATCCATGGAAAACATGCCGGCACTACCTTTCTCTTCCATTACACCTATTACTTCATAATTTTGTTTATTTATTTTCACATTCTCGCCAATTGCATCTCTTTGACCAAATAAAACATCTTTGATGCCAAAACCCAAAACAGCTACTTTATCCAATCCCTTATCTTCAGCCTCGGTATAAAATCGCCCTTGAATCAATTCACTGGGATCGATATCAATAAAACCAGCAGTTACTCCAAAAATCATTGTCAATTTATTTTGTGCCTCATAACTAATTATTTCTTGACTGACATTACCAGCATAATAATCACGGACATTGGGATGCTCTTTTATTTCCTCTGCGTCAGACAATTTTAAAGTAGTAATTGTAACGCCTTGGGCCAGTCCCCCGACATTTTCAAGTGAAGTTTTGCCCGCCGAAGGGACTTTAACTTCAACCTGAATCCAGTCAGTGCCAAATTGATTTACCTGACCGGTTATAAAATCTTCAATGGCCTGCCCGGCTGAAAGTACTACTATCACTACCGTAATACCGACTGTAATCCCCAAAATAGTCAAAACACTTCTTAATTTATGCCGCAAAAGTGAACCACAAGCTATCTTACATAAATTTTTTAGTTTTTTTATCATAAATAAATTTTAACTAATTACCTCTCGCCTAATTACCAATGACCGACCTATTCATAACGTAAAGCTTCAATCGGATTAAGCTGAGAAGCTTTCCAGGCCGGATATAAACCAAAAACAATACCGACTATAATTGCAATAGTAGTTGATAAAATTATTGATAGAAAAGAAATCACAAAATCCCAATCAAACCCTAAATATTGAGCAATATAAGCCACTAACCAAGAAATCGAAATACCCAAAATTATACCAACAACACCGCCGCCCAAAGTAACCACGACTGATTCCAATAAAAATTGATTTAATATATTTTTATTTTTAGCCCCGACCGCTTTACGCAAACCGATTTCCCTGGTTCTTTCAGTCACACTTATAAGCATAATATTCATAATACCAATACCGCCAACCAATAAAGAAATAGCGGCAATGGCAGCTAAAAAATAAGTCAATGAATCAGTCACGGCGGAAAAAATTTCAATAGCCTGCGCCTGAGAACGAACCGAAAAATCATCAATTTCACCCACTTCCAACCTATGCTCTTCTCTTAAAACCTGGCGAACATCTTCCACTGTTCGTTCAATATTATCAGGTGAATCAACTTTAACCCTGGCTAAAGTCACATAATCTATACCTTGAATTATTTTTTGTCCCGTAGAAATCGGAATAAAAACCAAATTATCCTGATTTTGAAAACCTTCTACCCCCCTAGGTTTCATGACACCAATTATTTTAAACTGGTGCCGACCAATCTTAATTTTTTCACCAATAGCATCTAAATTATCAAATAATTCTTTTTTGACATTACTGCCTAAAACAGCTACTCTGGCTAAATTTTTTTCTTCTTGCTTATTTATAAATCTGCCTTTAGCCGGTATTTCATCATGTACTTCCAAATAAGAAGCTGTCGTAGCAATATAAGTACCGTCAAACTGCTGACTGCGCCATCTGAAAGTTTCTGAACCTTGAATATAATAAGTGGCTGCCACTGCATGCGGCACTCTTTTAGAATTCATTAGAGCCTCTATATCTTCATTTTTTAAATCAGTATTAACCGTACCAAAAACCGTGGGCGGCGGACCTTCTTCTTCTGAAGCACCCGGAAAAATAGAAATCAAATTACTGCCAAATCCCCTGATTTGATTTAAAATCAAACTCTGCGCACCGGCACCGACTGATAAAATAATAATAACCGAAGCAATACCAACAATAATCCCGAGCATTGTTAAAAATGTTCGGGTCTTTTTAGACTTTAAACCTATCAAGGCTATTCTGATAGAATTAGCCACATCCATAATTATTTAGTTAAATATTTTTCATCTTTAGCTATCAAACGCTTTTTCACCTGATAATCATCAACAATCTTGCCATCGATAATACTAACTATACGCCGGGCATGCTCAGCCGTATATTTTTCATGAGTAACCAGAATAATGGTATTACCTTTTTCATTAAGATCCTGCAAAATTTCCATGATCTGTTTGCCACTTTGGGAATCAAGATTCCCAGTCGGTTCGTCAGCAAAAATAATTTCAGGCCGATTAACCAAAGCTCTGGCAATCGCCACTCTTTGTTTTTCACCGCCTGATAACTGATTTGATAAATTATCTTTACGATGATACAAGCCGACGGATTTGATTGCCTGAATAACATCTTGATCGCCAATTTTTTTATCTGAATAAGTCAATGGTAAATTAACATTATCGTAAACACTTGTTCGCTGTAATAAATTAAAAGTTTGAAAAACAAACCCGACTTCTTCATTACGAATATCAGCCAATTTATCTTCATCAAAATCACTAACTTTTTTACCCTTATAATAATAAGTGCCTGAAGTTGGTTTATCTAAAAAACCCATTATATGCATCAGGGTTGATTTACCGGAACCAGACGGCCCCATGATTGCCACAAACTCACCTTTATTAACTTCCAAATTAATATCATAAAGAACTTTAGTCACGACTTCCTCGTTCTCGTATTGTTTACAAATATCAATTAATTTGATTAATTTTTTTTCTTTAGCCATATTTAATTTTCTCTTTTATAAGTAATTACTTCTTGGTTTTCCGATAAACCACTAATAATCTCTAACCCCTGATCACCGCGCAAACCTGTTTTAACATCAACTCTTTGCGGCTCACCCAGACTTAAAATCTCTACATATTTATTATCCTTATTATCTTCTTTAACAGCTCTAACCGGTACAAATAATGCATCTTGTTTTTCTTTGGTTAAAATATCGACATTAGCGGTCATGCCTGATTTAATCTCTTTATCTGTTGGTTCCAAAGTAACAGTAACTTTATAATAAACAACATCCTGAATATTAGTTTCAGCTAAATCAACAAAAACAACCTGACCATCAAATTTCACATCTTCGCCATAAGCATCCAAAGTAATTACTGCCGGATTACCGATCTGAATTTTAACAATATCTGATTCCGGAACATCAACTTCAATTTCAAAATCACCTTTACTTAAAATAGTAATAACTGGTTTGGTTTCAGCAGTAGTTAAACCAACTCCGAATTGTTCACCCACATCATAATTAACAAAAACAATCTTACCTTCAGTTGGCGCCCTAATAATATAATCATCCAGATTAACCAAGGCCAAATCTAAAGCTGCTTGAGCTTGATCGACCTGCGCCTGATAATAAGCCACGTCAACCGGACGAGGTGCAGCTTTTTTTAAGTCTAACTGAGCCTGGGCTAAATTATAAGATCCCAAAGCACTGTCAACAGCCGACCGTGAATTGGCGATTTGTAATTCTTTATTATTTTTAGCGGCTACTAAATTATTTTTTGCATTATTCCAGGTTTGTTCAGCCGTATTTAGTGAAGCAATCGCGTTATCAATAGTTGTCTGTTCTGCCCTGATACTCGATTTATAAGCATCTAAAGCTGATTCTGGAAAATAATAACTGGTAGTCGAAGCGGTTAAAGCTAAAAAAATGCTATCAAGTGTTTTTTTAACATGATCCAAAGCAGTAGAAACTTCATCGACTGCTTTTTCAATATCATCAGCTTCTAAACTTTGTTGCGCCTTATCAAGCGCAATATTGGCTCGTTCAACTACCGGCTCAGCCAAATCAAAATAACGGCTGGCGTTATCTTTATATTGAAAATTTCTAACACTAAATCTTGGTTCCAAATCATCATCTTCAAATATTTTTTTAACAATATCAAGAGAATGGTCAGGATAAGTCATAACAGTTTCCAAGGTAATTAACAGATTATCTTTAGCATCTGAAACTGCTTTTTTATAAGTTTCAATATCTGATTCTAACTTATCAACCAAAGCAGTATGATCACGTTTGGCATTTTCATAGGCGATTTTGGCATTATTAACTGATTCCCGGCTAACTTTAATATCCTCTTCACTGGCTCCTGCCAAAAAACGATTCAAATTAGCTCTGGCAATCTCTAAATTAGCTCTAGCCTGCCTAACCTGAACTTCTAAGGGGCCGGCATCCATTCTGGCTAAAACATCGCCAGCCGATACCTCATCGCCTTCTTGTATATTAATCTCTGTAATTGTCCCGCTACCTTTAAAATTCAAATCTATTTCTGAAGCTGCCTGCAATTCCCCTGTTTCAGAAACAGTTTGCGTTAAAGTACCTTTTTGCACTTTTTCAGTAATATACTCGTCCTTTTCTTCGCTTCGAGTAATTAAAATAATAATAACAACAGCTATTATTATCACAATTAGCCAAAACAATTTGCTTTTGGTTAATTTTTTTAAGTTATTTAATAACCATTTCATAAAAATAAATTATTTTTTAATTTGATTTCAGGTCTTGCAATTGACTTATAAACTCATTAATAAGTTTATCAAAATTTTCCGGTTTTACAAAGCCAATTACCATATTAGCCTTGGAAAAAACCAAAAACTTATCACCCGGCTTAATTTTCATTTCATCTCTAATTTCCTTGGGAATAACAATCTGGCCTCGTTCACCGATTGTTGCCATGCCATAATTCTTTATTTCCGGCATTTTAAATTGCTTAGCCATATATATTAAAATTAACAATAATATGAAAAATATGATTTTTCATACCTAGATTTTATCATAACTAATTTTTATGTCAATAAAAAAAAGTGTTTTGCGTTCTTTTTTGTTTATGACCCCTACGGGAGTCGAACCCGTGTTACCAGGATGAGAACCTGGCGTCCTAACCACTAGACGAAGGGGCCGTGATAAAATAAAAAATCATACCTGATTTTAGCCAATAAATTTTTGACAATAATCAAAGTATAATTTAATTTTTACCATAAAAAAATAAAATTTTCAAATACTAACAGTTAATTACTAATACCTAATTACTATTGCCCAATTCATCTATTTGCCCATTCCCCTGTCTGCCGAACTAATAGTTCATTGGCTTTTTCAGGTTCAGCCATAACTTCTTTTACTATTTTTTCCATTCTAATACCCTGTGAGCCTTTAATTAAAATCAAATCACCAGGTTGAATTATATCTTGTAAAAATTTACCTGCCCGTTCTGTATCTTCAAATTTATGCACATTGTCTTTAGCCAAACCAGCTTCAATCGCTGCTTCAGCTGTTAATTTTGATTCCGGACCAACTGTAATTAAATAATCAATTTCTGCTTCAGAAACATTAAAACCTATTTCCCGATGCGCTTCAGCTGAACGCTCGCCCAATTCCAGCATATCAGCCAAAACCGCGATTTTTCTTTTGCCTTCTGGCAAATCAATCATTTTCATTACTTCCAGGGCAGCTTTGACTGCCAAAGGTGAAGAATTATAAGTATCATCAATCAATAAAGTGTATTTGATTCCGGCAATTAAATTCATCCTGCCTTTAGGCGGACGGTATTGGCGCAAAGCTTCGGAAATATCAACCAAATTCATTTTATAAGCAATGCCCACGGCAAACGCCGCCAAAGCAGCATAAACCTGCTGTTTACCAAAACAATGCGGTAAAAAAACCGGCACGATTGAACCTTTATACTTAACTTTAAAACTGGTCCCCCAAACTTTACATTCCCACTGGTATTGGCTTTCACAAAAATCCTGTTCCAAACCGGAAAAAAGCAATTCACCGGCTGTAATATCAGCGCCTGCCTGAAAACCAAAACTTAAAAATTTTGTTTTTAATTTATCCTGCAAACTCATTACGTTTTCATCATCATAATTTAAAACAGCAATAGAATTTTTATCCAAAGTAGTGATGATTTTTTCTTTTTCCTTTAAAACACCTTTTAAATCCTTAAACGTATGTAAATGAGCTTCGCTGACTGCTGTTAAAACACCGATTTTTGGCTTAATAATTTTTAACAAATATTCTATATCACCTTTTTTATCAGCTCCCAGTTCTAAAACCAAAATCTCCGGATATTTTTTATCATTAAAAAACAATAATTTAACGGCTCGATAAAAAACTTTTAGCCATTTAAATAAATTCCTCCCACCGGTTTCTGAACCAATAATAGTTAAAGGCACGCCCAGCTCATTATTATAACTCTTGATATTACGGCGAACATTATATTCAAATGACAAAACAGAAAAAATCGTCTCTTTCACAGAAGTTTTGCCGACACTGCCGGTAATACCAATTATTTCCGGCTGATACTTTTTTAAAATTAATTTTGCAAAGAAAGTTAAAATCTTTTCTAAAACTTTTTTCATGTTTTTTTTATTATATTATTAAAATATTATAAAGCGTCTGGCATGACATGATAATAATCCAATATGAATTTGGCCAAACGGCTAAAAAGCGGAGCTGTTGTAACAGAAGAATAAGAACCCTTTTTCGGATTTTCAAATTTTAAAATCATGGTAAAAGCCGGGGCTTTAATAGGCGCAAAACCAATAAAAGAATGATTGGTTTTATTGGAATATTCACCGCCTTCAGCAATCTGGGCTGTACCTGTTTTACCGGCAACATAATAACCAGGCACTGAAGCTGCTTGACCTTGCCCGTTTTTTACGACTGAAACCATCATGCCAGATAATAAAGTTGATGTTTTGGAAGAAATAATCTGTTTAGGCCGAGGGCGGTTAGTCTTAATTACTACACCATCAGCTTGTCTTATTTCTTCGATTATATAAGGGGTAACTAATTTCCCGCCATTAGCGATAGCAGAAAAGGCCTGGACCATTTGTAAAGGTGTCGCTGTAATACCTTGGCCAAACGAACCTGTTGCTTCAAAAACTTCACTGCGTTTTTTTAATGAACTAATATCCCCGGCTACTTCAGTATCAAGCTGAATATCGGTTTTTTCACCAAAACCAAATTTTTCAACATATTTCCTAAAATCTCTTTTGCCTATTTGTCTAACAGCAAAAATGGTACCGGTATTTAATGATTTTTCCAAAACTTGGGTCATGGTCTGCTTGCCATGAGCTTTTTTATCAGCATTTCTAATAGTAAATTCATCGATTTTCACAAACCCATCATCAAAATAAGTTGTTTCCGGTGTTATAACACCCAAATCCAAACCAGCTGCCATAGTAATTGGTTTAAAAATCGAACCCGGTTCATATGCTTCGAAAATTGCCCGGTTATTATAAGCGCTAATATCTTCTATATTACCATAATCATTGGGATCAAAATCAGGATAAGAACACATGGCGATAATTTCACCGGTTTTGGGATGCATTATCACTGCTGCTGCGCTTTTAGCTTCAATTATTTCTGCATGCATGTTTAATTGTGAACAAACTTCAAACTGGACAGTTTTATCCAAAGTTAAAATTATATCAGCACCGTCTTCAGCTCTGACAAATTCTTTATCACCGACCGAAATAAGTCTTCCGGCAATATCTTTTTCTGATTTGACGGTACCTTGCTGTCCGGATAATTGCTGATTAAAATACCCCTCCACGCCGTAAAGTCCTTTTTTTATACCATCTCTGGCAAAACCAACATAACCCAAAATATTTGAACTGATATTTTTTTCAGGATAATAACGAAATGTTTCTTTTACTGATTTAATGCCGTTTAGTTCCAATTGCTCGATCATCTCAACCTGTGAATCTTCCACTTTATGTTTCAAGGGTTCATAAGGGTCATCAGTTTTGGATAGTTTTTCTATTAATTCTTTTTCAAAATCTTCTAAATTTTCTTCATTCGGTTCTAAAATTGGGGCTAATAATTCAGTTATTTCGTCTGGCTTCTTATCAATAAATTTAGGTTGAGCATAAACCAAATTATAATCTTTATTAATTGCCAAAGGATACAATATTTCCTGTTTGGATAAAGCTGAACCAGCTTTATCTTTTAAAAATATAGAGCCCCTTTCTGGAAAAAGTTTCTGATAGATTTCATGCTGATCAGAAGCCAAGGCATAATAAAAATCAAACTTTAAAACCTGAAAATCAAAAAGTCTGGCAATTATTAATAAAGCAAGTACAGCAAAAAAAACAGCCACTATTTTTATCCGCGGTTCAAAATTTTTGCCTAAAGTATATTTCTTTTTTCTTTTCCAGCGTGTCAAATCCCACATAACTACTAATTTACTGGTTTTTTATTAATATACAATTTTTAATACATTCATAAATTCATATTATGTATTCATAATAGCAAATTTTAAACTAAAAAAAAACAGCCCGAATTTAAAACTCTAAGCTGTTTTTAGTTTTATTTATTTTTTTTCACCTTTTTTAACATCGTGAGCAAATTTATTACCAATATTTTCAAAAGCCCGAATAATTTCTAACGGAATAGCATAAACAATCGTATTTGACTGATCAGAAGAAATATCGTTTAAAGAATTCAAAGTTCTTAAATGCAATGCGCCTGTTTTCGCTGATAAAATTTCACCGGCTTTAGCCAAATTCTCAGCAGCTTTAACCTCGCCTTCAGCTTTAATAATCACAGCACGTCTTTCCCGTTCTGCCTCCGCCTGTTTAGCCATTGTTCTTTTCATTTCTTCAGGCAAAACAATATCTTTTAAATCAACTGAATCAACTTTAATGCCCCAAGGATCAGTTAATTTATCAACTATATTTTTAATCCTATTGGAAACAGCATCACGATTGGTCAATAATTCATCTAAATCAACTTCACCAGCTACATTTCTCATCGTAGTCTGGGCCATCTGAGATACGGCATAATAAAAATTTTCCACTTCAATTACTGCTTTTGCAGCGTCAATTACTTTATAATAAATTACGGCATTAATCTGACAAGAAACATTATCTTTGGTAATTGCTTCCTGATCAGGCACATCAACAGCCTTAATACGCATATCGACCTTGACCATTCTTTGAAAAATAGGAACAACAAGGCGCCAGCCTGGATTTCGTGTACCGGAATATTTTCCCATGGTAAACATTACTCCCCGCTGATACTGATCAACCTGTCTTAAAAAACTCAAAAAAAGAATAATCAGTACGATTAAAAAAATCACATAACCCATAATTTTTTTATTTATTAATTATTTAAATTGTAAAAATCACCAATAACACCAATAAAAAACCGATTAAAATAGTGGCCAAGCTGGTTAAAATAGTACAAACAGCTTGCTTGTAATTTTTTTGTAAGAATAAATAAGCCGGATAACCAAAAATTATTAAACCGGAAATCGCTGCACTAAAAACCAGTAAAATTAAAACCAAAAGCATGGCCAACGGTCCGCCATAAGCAGCTGTTTCTTTTATAATCTGGTCCATTGCTATCATAATCAAAACAACTAAAACAATATATGCCAACTGAGCAATCCCCGCGCCAATTCCCCATTTATAAATTTGCGCTTTATTAAGCTTTTTTGATTTAAACATAAAATTAAATTAAAAAATTAATTATTAAAATATTGAGGGGAATTAACTAGTCAAATTGGGCTGAATCGACTCCTACCCAATTTTCATTAGCTTTATCCCACCTAAAAGCCAATAAAGTCCTGACTTTTTCTGTATCCGAAGTAACATAATCTATTTTTGTTTCTTGGCCGGAACGTTTGGAATAAATGGTTTTTTTATCCAAAACCAAAGGTTTGATAATAAACTCCAATTTAATTTTACCCAATGGGCCGTTAAAAATTAAAGTTTCTTTGGTTCCACCGCCTTGATCTTCCGGCAAATCAATAACTGTATTTTCCAAAACTTCAAAATTATTATTGGCCATTTCTTTAATTTGTTCCCAGCGTTCTTCAGTCATATATTTATTAATTACTTAAACACGAAAATATTATCACTAAATACACGAAACTATCATGTTTTTTCGTATGAAAAATTTAGTGGTTCAACCCTTCATTGAAAACAAACAGCCACAATAATCTTGTTTATACAACTTCATTTGCTTAGCCAGCCAATCCGATATCTGCGTACCGAATTCTTTTTTAAAATCCTGATCCCAAAATTTTATTTTAAATTTATTTTCTACTTTGCGCCCGGTTTCAAGAATTTTAAAAGATTGTTTTTGCCTACCCATAGTTAAAGTGGTTGAAAACCAATCAAAATTATTGGCTTTAGCATATTCGGCTGTTTTTGATAAACGATACAAAAAACACAAATCGCAACGAAAACCTTTTTCCGGTTCAGTTTCATAACCTTTTATAAATTTAAACCAATCAGTTGGCTGATAATCAAATTCAAGATAATTCATTTTTCTGGAATTGCAAAAATTTTTAATTTCAGCTAAACGTTTAAGATATTCTTCTTCAGGCCAAACATTGGGATTGAAAAAATAAACAGTTAAATCAAATTTAGCTAAAAGCTGATTAATCACATACATACTGCATGGCGCACAACAAACATGCAATAATAACTTGTCTTTCATAAAATTTAATCCTTTAATAACGCATTAGTAAACCAAGAAGCTAACCACATAATTAAAGCGCCTAAAAAAGCGGCTTTAAAATCAGCGACCACAAAACCTTCTACAATAGTTGAAGCAAACCAAAACAATAAAGCATTAATAACCAATGTAAAAAGCCCCAAAGTCAAAACATTAACCGGTAAAGTCAATAAAATCAAAAGCGGTCTTAATAAAGCATTAATAATCCCTAAAATCAAAGCGGCAATCAAAGCCGCGTAAATACCACTCACTGTTACGTCCGGTAAAATATAAGCGATTGCCAAAATTACTAAAGCATTAATTAACCAACGTAAAATTAAATACATAAATAATTTTTAGTAATTAGTAATTAGGTGCTTAGCATTAGTTCTTAAATAATAATGCCCAATTCCTAATCACCAATACCTAAGATTATCTTAGCAAAAAAATCAAAATTTAAAAAGTTAAAATTTAAAAATATTTCTTATTTTTTAATTTATCAGGCAAATAATCCTGCTCAGCATCTTTGGCATTATCATAATTAGGCGTATATTTATAATTTTTACCATAATTCAAATCTTGCATTAATTTGGTCGGCGCATTGCGTAAATGCAAAGGCACCGGTTCATTTGGCAAGTCTCTAATATCTTGTTTTACTTCTGCCATAGCTGTATATAATTTATTGCTTTTAGGCGCCTTGGCCAAATAAACAACTGCTTGAGCCAAAATCACATCACATTCGGGATAACCAAGAAAATGACAGGCCTGATAAGCACTGGCTGTTTGAACCAAGGCTTGAGGATCAGCCAAACCAATATCTTCTGAAGCAAAACGAACCAAGCGCCTGGCAATATATAAAGGATCCTCACCTGACTCAATCATTCTAGCCAGCCAATATAGCGATGCATTTTCATCAGAACCGCGCATTGATTTATGCAAAGCTGAAATAATATTATAATGCTGTTCACCAGCCTTATCATAAAGATAAGATTTTTGTAAAGCTTGCTGTATAATTTTTTTATTCAAAAGAATTTTTCCGGTTTTAGTGGGTTTAACTGCATTAACTGCAAAATCCAAAGCATTTAAAACTGTTCTGGCATCACCATCGGCCATTTGCGTTAAAAAATCCATCACATCGTCTGATAAACTAATTTTAAAATTTCCCAAACCGTTTTCTTTGTCTTTTAAAGCCTGCCTAATAATTTGTTTTAATTGTTCTTGATTTAATAATTCCAAAACAAAAACGCGACAACGTGACAATAAGGCCGAATTTATTTCAAAAGACGGATTTTCAGTAGTTGCGCCGATTAAAGTAACAATACCTTTTTCCACATAAGGCAAAAGTGCGTCCTGTTGTGATTTATTCCAGCGATGTATTTCATCAATAAATAAAATAGTCCTAATATCTTTAAATTTTTTACGCTCTTGTGCTTGTTTAATAACTTCGCGTAATTCTTTGACTCCGCTGGTCACGGCTGAAAAAGGCACAAAAACTGATTGTGTTTTTTGAGCAATTATTTTAGCCAGGGTCGTTTTACCGGTACCCGGTGGTCCCCAAAAAATAATTGAGGGCAAATTATCAGTTTCAATGGCTTGCCTTAACAATGTTTTAGGACCGATAATCTGTTCCTGGCCAACAAAAGAAGCAAAATCCAAAGGCCGTATTCGATCAGCCAAAGGTGTTTTATTATTTAAATTTTTATCAAATAAATCCATAGTATTTTTATCTTAGCAAAATATTAAAAATAAAAAAAGCCAAATTAATATTTGGCTAAATTTAAAAGCGCGCCTGTTTAGCGCGCTCTAAAGGAATCTCAGCTGGTAAGCTTAATTCCTGTTTGGCGATTTGCAGGGTTACTCCAAATCACCTTTTTTAGGCTGTTGCCTGCGGCAAGCCGTTGAGGCTGCTAAAAATAACGCCTCTGGCCTCACCACTGACTTGGTCAAGCAGTCCAGCCTCTTTGACTGCCCTAGCCATCATCTTGGTCCAGGCAGCCGAAGCCTGCTCGTTTTCCAACACCACTGAGCAGCGATCCGGGTAAAACAAAGGTTGCTGGTTGCCTTGCTTGCCCTTATCCTTGGAACAGATGGCCAGTCTGGACAGAACCGGAACTTCGTCCTCGTACTCGGAACCCGTATGGATCACCAAGCACTGATCACGAATCTCGAGCCGAGTAATCTCGAATGATTCGTCCTTTGGCGCTGCCGCAACCAATCGCTTTTCCGGAGCAAATACCCTCATCATGTCTCCTCCTTTCTTTTTCTTAAATTGATTAAACATTTTTCACAGAATATTATTTTATATCATATTTAATATAATTTGTCAACATTGACGTAATAGTTCAATAGCTTGGAAACGTTTTGTGGTAAAATATCACAATAATAAATAACGTTTCTAAATATGGCATATACAACAAATACTAATTTGCCTAAACTAAGAGCTAAGGCGGTTGAAATGGTTAGGTCTGGTAAAT
>WJKP01000061.1 GCA_014729025.1 Candidatus Buchananbacteria bacterium | reverse complement strand
GGTCCGCGAGGAACCTTTAATCCTCGCTTTTTTATTTGTTAAAATTCTGAAATTATGTTTATTATTTTGCCAATTTATAATATTATTGACAATGTGTTTTAAATTTGTTATAACCTTCTGATCATACATATCCTAATTATAGCAAAAAAGCGCGTATTGGCTAACCAAACGCGCTTTTACCAGCCCCTTTTTTGCCTTAAATAGCGGCGGGTGATATTTTCTTTGGAGAGAATTTCCCCAAAATCATCAAACACATGCTGTTGTGCCTCCTTTTCAATAATAATCATAAATTCCAAACCATATTCACAAATAAAGATTCTAACTGCTTCATGAATACCTTGCCAATGATGCGTTTGTTCCCGGTGATACCAAAGAGTGCCAGGAGTGTTATAATCCTTAGTATTGGCAAAACGATCAAACCATGAATGCAATTCCCAAATTAATTTAAAAATAACAAGCCAATTATTAATAAAAAAATTAGGACTTTCTTTATATATTTTTTCAAATGACTTTATAGCATGATCTGCTGGTATCATGATTCACCTCCTTTTGATTCAAATTTTATTACTATTTACTAATTAATTCAATATCTTTAATAATTATATCTTCCAATGGATGTTTTTTGGCATTTGTTTCAACTGCTTCAATTTTATCAACTACATCCATACCTTCAATCACCTGACCAAAATTAGTATGTTTGCCATCCAGCCAAGGAGTTGGGACAGTGTTAATAAAAAATTGAGAGCCATTGGTATCTGATCCGGAATTGGCCATGGCCAGACTGCCTCGGATTAATTTATGATTATTAATTTCGTCTTTAAAACGATACTTGGGCCCACCAGTGCCGTCATCTGACCAGTCATCATCTTTACTTAAAGGATCACCGCCTTGAATCATGAAATCCTTAATCACCCGATGAAATTTAGTATTGTCATAAAATCCCTGCTGAGCCAAATTTAAAAAATTATTAACGGTTAACGGTGAATCTTGATTATAAAATTCAACTTTAATCTCACCCATATTGGTTTTAATAATTGCTTGATCATATTTAGAGACTAAATCCTCATGTCCCATTTGAGCAAAGACTGATTGTAAAGAATCAACTGCTTGATTTTGATTAGATTGCTGATTAAGATTTTTATTACTTGAATTAGTTAAATCAGTTGAATTATTGGTACAACCTGAAATTAAAATAAAACAAAATAAAATAATAAAAAAACTTTTTCTCATAATTTAACGATTATTAATTAATTTTTTAATTTTTCCAAAAACTTAACCACATTCATTTGCGGCCAAACACTGATTCTTTTTAATTCAAATAAATCTTGGGGATCCTGCCACGCATCCTGATCAAAAGTTAAACCGGCTTTGTAACCAACAGCTTTGGCTAAATCTTTGATCTCCTGATTATATAAACCAAACGGATAACTTAAAATAGTTATATCTGTATTTAATAATTCCTCTAATTCGTCTTTGGAAATCTCCAATTCTTTTAATCTTTCGGGCTTGGATATTTGGGTTAATTTAGGATGATAAATCGTATGTGAACCAACCTCGACCAAACTGCTTTCAGATAATTCTTTTATTTGCTCATCACTTAAATAATTTTCACCACCCACACCAGTCATAATATAAATTGAAGATTTTAAATTATACTTTTGTAAAATCGGCCAGGCATTGGTGTAATAATTAATATTACCGTCATCAAAAGTTAAAACCAGCCAATTATCAGGCGGTTTAATCCCCTGTTCCAGTAAATCAATGACTTCACTTAAAAATACTGTTTGATAATTATAAGCAATCAAATTCTGCATAATCATTTCAAAATCATTGGGTTCAATATAATAACTGGCTGTTGTCTTGCTGACATTAGCAGGTACTTTATCAATATGATGAAAATTTAAAATCGGTATAAAAACTTTTTCGCCTGGTTTAATTTGCTCTAAATCTTTGGTTATGATTGAATTTTCAGGCGAATTAATTGATTGAGATTGATCAGCCTGTAAAACCTCCTCTTTAAAATCACCGGATGATGATCTGAGACTAACCACAAAAAAATCAATCAAAACTATAACCAAAACCACTAAAACAGTAATAATAATATCAAAAACCAATTGTCTTTTTTTATTTTTATCCATAGATATTAATTGATTAAAAGTTATTGGGTTAGCCTGCTTTCGCTAAAGCTATGGCAGGCAGGGAGGCTAGTTAGATAATTGATTTAAATACTAAAAACTAATTTCCCTAGACTTAACAAGCTAACGGACCATTAGACTATTAACTTTATTCAAAATAATTTTACCACTAACCTTAAAAATCAGCAAATGATTTAATTTGACAAAAAAGGCGCTGCTTGTTATAATAAGATGTTCCTTAAAATTCAAAGATACAGGAGGTAAAAATGACAAATCCGTTTTACCAAAGTTTATTTTTATTTATCTTGGCTATAGTTTTTGCCGGACTGGAAATTGAAAGTGAAGGTAAAGAAGGAGGAAAAAATGAGTAATGACACCCAACTGATTGTTTTTAAAAATCTTTATGATGATGTCTGGGCTGCTTTTGCTAAAGCACCCCATAAATGGAGCAACGATAGAATTATAATGCCGCAAAACTTTAAACCTGAAATCGGGAAACAATACGAATGCCGCATTCAGCACACAAGGAATGGCACGTATGTCTGGAACAACCAGACATATGATCTGTGCTTTGCTGAATTAACTGATGCAGCTAATGTAATTGACGTCATAAAACATCAACTAAGACAAAATACTCCGTTAAATACACTGGCTGAAAAACTCAAAGGCTTAGATCTCTCAGAACTACCAGAAAAACATGAAATAGTAACACTGGAAGTGCAAGAAGATCAGAAAAACGGTGGATTAATGTTCAAACCGCAATATGAGGATCAAGATCCTTACGCCGGTGGCCAGACTTCCATGCGTTTTTTCCACGCCATCAATAACGGTCATTTGGATCCTAAAAAAACTTATCATGGAAAAATCAAACAAGCCATGCTTACGCCACGAGAAACAATTCGTGGCGCCAAAATAGTCCAAGTTCGTGTTGAACTTATCTAAACTTAAAAGACCAAAGGTTAAACCTTTGGTCTTCTTTTTTTAGATAAATTTATTATTTTTTTCGTCCAAGACGTAAAGTAAAAACTTTATCAGAAGAAAAAATCTTGGCTGCTACAATTACAAAAACTAAAAATATAATCAACTGATAAATAATACCATAAATTATAAAACTATATTCATGAGTAACAATTTTCTGAGCGGCTAAAAAAGGATGGGAAAAAGGGATAATATAAATTAAATATTTTATAATTGGTGACATAGCCTGAATATCTAAAAACATAATCAAAAAATACGGAATTAAAATTATAACCATTAAAGGAGTGGTCACCGCCTGAATACTTTTAACACTATCTGCCATAATCCCCAAAATCATGGCAATCGCCAAAGCAACCAAAATACCCATAAATAAAGACAGGCCAAGCAATATATAACTGGTTATACCGAATTCAATACCTAGAGCGATTAAAGCTTCTTGAATACCAGCCCCGCTTTGAGTTATCTGGCCTCCTGATATACCTTGTAAATAATAATTAAAACCAATCATATAAAAACCAGCAAATAACAAAGCTACTATACCGGCTGCTAACAATTTGGCAAAAACTATTAATTTACGGCTTATTGGTGAACTTAATAATGTTTCAAAGGTTTTATTTTCCTTTTCCGTAGCAACTGCCATCGCTACCATTTGCGAAGCTAACACAATAACTAAAAATAAAATTATAGGAATAAAAGTTGTTTGCTGCTGTACAAAACCCAATACCGCAGTCAAAGGAACTTTTGCCTGACGATCATTAATAACAACGTATTCTTGCTGAATTACTGGATTATTAAGCTCTTGAGGTGTAATTGATAAATCTATTTTACCCGCCCAATCGATTGCTAAATCCTGATTTATAATTGCTAGAACAGATTGGACCTGAGCGGTTTTCAATGAACTAACAAATGAAAAATTATTAATTAAATTATAAATTATAATATCTGCTCTTTCTAAACTGTTGATTTTTTTAGCAAAACCCTGAGGAATAGCCAAGAAAAATTTAATATTATTGGTTTGTGCCTGATCAATAATTTTCTCTATTTCATTATCAAATACTTGAACTTCCAAATTTTTATTTTCCAATGATTCAATTACTTTTTGGGAAATAGCTGTATTGTCATAATCAACTAGCCAAATTTTTTGTTGATTGGCTGTTTCAGCTGTTTCTTTGGATAAAAGTCCGCCAATACCGGCAAAAATAAAAACCATAATAATCAAAGGAATCACTAATTGCGGAGTAATTAATTCTTTAATTTCTTTCTTTAATAAAATTAAAAATTTATGCATATTATTTACTGTTTATTTACCGCTAACATTTATAAAAACTTCTTCCAAATTATTACTGTTATATTTATTTTTTAATTCCTGAGGACTACCCGTTATTTTAATTTCACCTTGATCAATAATTGATAATTTTTCAGATAAAAATTCGATTTCCAGCATATTATGACTTGAGAGCAAAACCGCCATACCTTGAGCAGCTAAATTTTTAATAACTTTTCTGATCTCTAAAGAATTAATAACATCAAGACCCGAAGTCGGTTCATCAAGAATTGCCAAACGAGGTTTGGTCATGATCGTCCTGGCTAAAAGTAATTTTCTAGTCATACCCTTGCTATAGGTTTTGGCTTTATTTTTTAATTTATTCTTCAAACCACTCAAGTCCTGACCAAATTCAAAAATTGCTCGCTGTTCCTGCTTATTATCAGCATAAAGTCCGGCCATGAAATTTAAATATTCATTACCTGTTAAATTTTTATAAGCTCCAGCTTCTTCCGGTAAATAACTCATGATTTTACGAATTTTTTTAGCTTGTTTTTTAAGATTTTCACCTGCTACAAAAATATCGCCGTGTTCCAAAGATAAAACAGTAGCAATCGTCTTCAAAATAGTAGATTTACCTGCTCCGTTCGGCCCCACTAAAGCAAAAATTTCGTTTTCGTCAATATTAAAACTGACATTTTTAACTGCCTGAAATTTGCCGTAATATTTATCTAAATTTTTAACTTCTAAAATTTTTTCCATATTTTTTTATTAACCAAAATAAATCTGCTCAGCCAAATCATAAAAAACAGTGCGCTGTTCTTTGGCTGTAAAAATTTGTTTAACTAAATTAATATAAGGCTGAATTTGATACAATGGCGTACCTTCTCCCCCGTAATCGGTCCCAAACATTATTTTTGATTTGATATTGGGAAAATAATTTAAAACTCTAAGCAAATCATTTCTATACTGGCTCAAAAGACTGACTGCCTCTTTTTGATTGCTGGTTTCGTCAATAGTACCTGAAATATCAGTATAAACATTGTCATTTTTACTGACTATATTGGCTGTTTCCATAAATCGAGGAAAACCAAAATGCGAAATCACTATTTTGCATTGCGTCATTTTAACTGCCAGTTCATCAATATGTATGGGCTGTGCGTATTTTAATAAAGCTCCGCCTGCCGGATCATAGACGTCGCCACTATGAAAAATTAATGGTTTATTGTATTTTAGGCATAATCGGGCGATCGGCCAAACTTTTTTATCTGAAGGGTAAAAATATTCATAGCCCGGATATAATTTAATACCATAAATTTGTTTTTGCTGAAAATATTTTTCCAAAATTTTTAATTGTGAACTAATATTTTTATTCATTTCAATAGTAGGCACAATAAAAATATTGGGGTTTTGCCGGCTTAATTTAATTAATTGAGCCAAGCCAGGACTAACCGGTTTATAATCTAAAACAATGGCTTTGGCCACTTGATTTTTAGCCCGCTTAAAATAGTCCTTATAATCTTTTTCCGAATAAATATGGGTATGTATATCTATAATCATAAAATGATTATATCATAAAAAATATTTATTTTATAACATCAATTATGTATTTGAAATTATGACCGTTTAAAGATCAAAAAGCGCCAATTATTTAATTTGACACTTTATTTTTATTAATAATCATTTATAGCAAAATCTGAAAATGAACACAGGTTTTAAATAATTTTTTATTACCCTCTTTTTTTTGATCAATTTTTTGTTTAAGCTGATCATAAGTACAATCTTCAATAATTTCTAATTCTTGTTCCACCGGATTATTGTTATCATCTCTTCGTTCCCACAAAATAACTGCCCGCATATAATCTCCTCCTTTTTACTGATAAAAGATTTTAAACAAAATTTAAACAATTTGTCAAAATAAAAAATCGCTTATGCAGCGATTTTTTATTTACAATCTATTGTCCTATTTCAGATAAAATCTGGTTTTTAATTTGTTCATTAAAACCGGAAAAAGCCTTATCATTAACAAAAATTATCGGATAATAACCAAATGAATCTGAAACTCCCTGACTTTGCTCAAATTTATTTTTTATTTCATTAAACCGCTGCCTGAAATTTTCTTCATCATTAAGCACTTGTTCAACAGGATAATTAATGTCTTCTACAAATTCCATAGCATCCAAACACATCGGACCAGTACCGTTATGAAACATTAATATTTTATTATCAACCGCTGATGTATCAGCTGATTCTTGTTCTTGGCCAGCTTTACCGATATCCTGAACAGCACAAGGATTTTGCACTTTTTCTTCTTTTTCATAAGGTATTAATGGTCTTATTTTTTCCGGAGTATATGGCGCATTTTTATTAATCGGTAATTGCCATAACGGCAAAGTCCAATCCGGTTCAGCCATTAATTCATCCAAAGTTACCCATTCAATCTGCTCTTTTTTATTATCCCAAAAATCCTGCCACATATTTTGCCATGGTTCTAAATAACCGCCAATCCAAGTATGAGAAACAGGCGTTACTTTATGATAAGCTCCATATCGGGCTTTTTCTTTATCTGATAATGGCTGATAAGCGCGATCCAATTCAGCCCGCATATCTTCTGGCTCGCCAGCGCGTTCAAAAAACGAATAATCGCAAAGGCTGCCATATTTAAAAGTTACAATCGGTATATTGGAAACCGATAAAATTTTCGTGTCATAATTTTCAATCGCATAAACAGTTGCTTTGGTGTCAGTTGTACCGCGGGCAGTAATATAAGGGATACCTAATTCATTAGCCACTTTTAAAGTAGTCGTGTCAGAAGCCATGTAGCGTGATGAAATAATTCTAACCGGCACATTAGTGCATGATTCAATGCCTTGTTTAATTTCAAGAATGCGCTCTTTTTGATCTTCATAAGGCACATCCCAAAACGGTTCTTCAACATTAGTACCGACAATTTCCACATTATGTTTTATCACCTCTTTAATATCATCACAATTATCCTGCACAAATTCAGGTGTAACCATTAAAAGGCCGTGGATATCTCGCTGCTCCATTTCATTGACAAAATTACTTAAACCAACAGTATCCTTAAACTCAATTAAAATCATCATGCTTTCAGCTTTTGGTTGCGCTTGTTTTTCAGACTCGGGCTGTTTTTTCTCAGCAGCCGGGTCATTATTATTTTTTTTAGTTACTGTCTGATCTTGGGTAATTTCCGGTGAAAAAATCACAGCCAAAAAACCAAAACCCAATAAAACAATCAATAATATTAAACCTATTATTATAATATTTTTTGTTGACATAATCACATAATTATTTATTAAATATAAAAGTAATTTATTGCTTGCCGTTATTATAACAAAAAATCGCCTATATGGCGATTTTTATTCACTCGGGCCCAGCCTCTCGCGAGAGGCTGGACGGGTCTTCCTCGATAAAAAGTTCTTGTGGCTGGCCACT
>WJKP01000060.1 GCA_014729025.1 Candidatus Buchananbacteria bacterium | reverse complement strand
TTTAAACATAAAAGATATTGAGCAGGTTATTAAAGATCCTAGAATTCAATTAAGGCAGGGTTCTGTAGAATTTTTTAAAATTTTGGCTGATAATAATATTCCTTTGGTGATTTTGTCAGCAGCCGGTTTGGGTGTAGAATCCATTTTTAGAATTTTAGAAAGAAATAATTGTTTGTTTAATAATACTCATATTATTTCTAATGAGTTTGAATATGATGAATCCGGTAAGGCTGTTAAAGTTAAAAAACCGATTATTCATGCTTTAAATAAAGATGAAACAGTTATTACAAAATATCCCCAAGTTTATGATAAAATAAAAAACTGCACAAATGTCATTTTATTGGGTGATAATCTGGCTGATGTAGGTATGATTGATGGTTTTGCTTATGATAATTTAATTAAAATCGGTTTTTTAAATTATGAAGTAGAAACTAATTTAACAGATTATAAAAAAAGTTATGATGTAGTTATTATTAATAATAAAGAAATGGAGTATGTTAATGATTTATTAAAACAAATAATATGAAATATTTAGGAATTGATTATGGTGACAAAAAAATCGGTTTAGCAATTGCTGATTCGGAAACAAAGATTGCTTCTCCTTATAAAATATTAACTAATAGCAAGGATATTTTATCTAAAATTAGCGAAATTTGTCAGGAAGAGGATATTGATAAAATTATTATTGGTTTACCATTAACTTTAAAAAGTTCAACATCAAAACAAACTAAAATAGTTTTAAATTTTATTGATAAATTAAAAAAAATTATTGATTTACCGATAATTGAACAAGATGAGAGACTATCTTCTGGTTATGCTAAAGAATTGATTAAACAAATGAAGATTAAGCATTTGGATGATGATGTTGCTGCTATGATAATTTTACAAAGTTATTTAGATGAAAATTTTTAATTATTTTTATTTTTTTTAGTTCTGGATTTTTATCTATTAAAGATAAGTTATGTCTAAAACTTATACAACAACAGGCCTTATTTTAAAAAGAAGAGACTATCTGGAAAATGATAGGCTTTTTATTGTTTATTCCAAAGATTTTGGTAAAATCGAACTTTTGGCTAAGGGTACCAAAAAAATAAGCTCCAAACTTAATTCATACCTTGAACCTTTTTATTTAATAAAAATAATGGCGGCTAGAGGGAAAGGTTTTGATAAATTAGCTAATTGTAATTTGGTTAAAAGTTACCAGAATTTACGTAATGATCAGTCATTGTTTGGTTTTTATTTATTGAATTATTTAAGTGAAGTTACTGATGGCTTGATTGTTGGGCAAACATTAAAACATGATAAATTTCAACTATTATTAGAGCTTTTGGATCTGCTAGAAGAAAAAATTAATCAAGCCAGCCAGTTAAAATTATTAGGTTTAGTTAATGTTTATAATTTTAAGATTTTAAATTTACTTGGTTATCAGCCAGAAATAAAACGCTGTCTTAATTGCCACAAGGGGATTTTATTAACCAAAAATATTTTTGATTTTCGTCAGGGTGGTATTATTTGTGAAGATTGTAAAAAAGTTTGTTTGATAGAAGATTATATCTTAGTGTCTGACGGTGTTATAAAGTTATTACAGCTGGCTCAAGAAAAAAGTTTAGCGGATTTTATAAGTTTAGAAAATCATTTTGATGATTTAAAACAATTTAATCAGGTAGTTTATAAATTACTTTTAATTAATCTGGAAAAGCCAATAAAAAGTGTTGACTTTTTAAATAATTTTTGTTAAGGTCAGTTAAGGATAAATTTTGTAATTTGACAAAAATAAGATAAAAAAGGAGGTTTAAAATGGCAAAACAAAAATGGTGGGGAGAACATGACAGGATTTCTTTCCCTCATGTAGTTTACAGTCAGCAGTTTTCAAGATCTGACTTGGATATTTTGTTCCAGTTAGCTTTAATTATTGAAAAAACTCTTAAAAAAAATAAAAGAGTTGACTGGCTTTGGGGCAATATTATTACAATAATGTTTTTCCAGCCCAGTACCAGGACTTATTTTTCTTTTTGGTCAGCTGCTTTGCGCTTAGGTGCCCAGGTTATGGCCTCAGAAAATGCTGGAGAATTTTCTTCAGCAGCTAAGGGCGAAACTTTAAGAGATACAGCCTTGGTTATGTCTGATAAGTCGGATGCTATTATTATCAGGCATCCGGAAATTGGTTCAGCCGGACAAATGGCAAAATTTTCTAAGGTTCCGGTTATTAATGGCGGAGACGGGCCTGGGCAGCATCCAACGCAGGCTTTACTTGACTATTATATGATAAAAAAACAGTTTGGTAAGATTAACGGTTTAAAAATAGCCATGGTTGGTGATTTGCTTAATGGTAGAACAGTTCGTTCTCTTTGTTATCTTTTGTCAAAATATGACGATGTCAAAATTATTTTTGTATCTCCGGAACAAATCAAAATGAAAGATGATATTAAAGATCATTTGACTGAAAATGGTATTAAATGGATTGAAACTACTGATTTAGAAGCGGCAGCTGCATCAGCTGATGTGATTTATCAAACCAGAATTCAAAAAGAATGGTTTCCTGATAAAGCCGAATACGATGAGGTTAGTGGTATTTATATTATTAATAAAGATATCATCAAGCTAATGCCAGAAACTGGTATTGTTATGCATCCTTTGCCTAGGGTTAATGAAATCAAGGTTAATGTTGATCGTAGTAAAAAGGCTAAATATTTTGATCAGGCAGCTGGCGGAGATTATATCCGGGCAGCCTTACTTTTGTGTCAGTTAAATCCTGCCAAGGCTAGAGAGCTACTCAATATTTAAAATCAAAGGAGGGGGTAATACCTCTCCTTTTAATTTTTTTAAGGAGGTAAAAGAATGTCGCAGACAATAGCTTTACTTAATGGTCGTGTGATTAATCCTGAAACAAGTTTTGATCAAGTAACAAACGTCCTGATTAAGGATGGTAAAATTGCTGAAATCGGTTCCCCATTAAAAAGTGCGGTGTCGCAAGACTGCAATATTATTTATTGTACTGATAAACTGGTTTGTCCCGGCTTAATTGATGTGCATGTTCATTTTCGTACGCCTGGTCAGGAATATAAAGAAAATTTAGCCAGTGGTAGCCTGGCCGCTCTTATGGGTGGCTTTACCAGCGTAGTCTGTATGGCTAATACTAATCCGGTGATTGATAATCCCGAGATTTTGCACCAGGTTTTATGTCGGGCAGAGTCAGGGTCTTTTATTGATATTTATCAGGTTTCCAGTGCCAGTTTGGGGTTGAAAGGAGAAGAATTGGTTGATCTTGAGGCAATGCAACAAAATGGCGCTATTGCCATAAGTGATGACGGGAAAGGAATTCAAAATCCTGATTTATTGCTGGAAGTAATGGATTGGTGCCAATTTCATGCTTTACCTTTGCTTTTACATTGTGAGGATTCTCGTTTTTCACCTTATGATAGACGTTCGGAAATTCATCAAGCCAGTTTGATTTTAAAACTGGCTGAAGAATTTAGTTTACCGGTTCACTTACAGCATGTCAGTTGCAAGGAAACCGTTCAGTTGGTTAGTGAAGCAAAGAATCGTAAAGTATTGGTTACTTGCGAAGCAGCGCCGCATCATTTTAGTTTAACCAATACTGATTTTAAAAAAATTGGTGCTAATGCCAAGATGAATCCGCCTTTGCGTTCAGAAACAGATCGCCAAGCAGTTATTAGCGGTTTAAAAGATGGCACGATTGACATTATTGCCACTGATCATGCACCGCATACTAATGAAGAAAAATCCGTGTCAATTAAACAGGCGCCATTTGGTGTGATTGGTCTGGAAACAGCAGTGCCGGTTACTTTTACTACATTGCAAAATCATCTTTCATCGGCTGAAATAATCGCCAAGCTGACTTTAGCACCGGCTAAGTTGCTAGGATTTGCGCAAAAAGGTAGATTACAAGTTGGTTTACCAGCTGATTTGGTGGTAATTGATCCTAAAAAGACGAAGTATGTTGAAAAATTTCAGAGCAAATCTGTTAATTGTCCCTGGGTCGGTAAAAGGCTAAAAAGCTGGCCGGTTATGACCATTCATAATGGCAATATTGTCATGAAGGATGGTAGTATATTGGTCTAAAAAATTAATCATAGAGCATTTTAAAAGTACTCTATTTTTATCTTGACTTTGAGGTTTATTTTTGTTAAGTTCAATAAAACATTTGTTCCTAAAAAATTTAAAAATATGCAGAGAAGGGAGATGAAAATGACAGAAGAAATTATGGAAGTTTGGAGTGGAGAAATCTTGAAAAATTTGCAAAGGGCTACAGATATTTTTGAGGTTGAGATAAGTTGTCCTTTTGACACAAAAAGATTTTCTCCAGGGCAATTTGTCAGCATAGCACCTTTGGCTCAAGAGTCAGTCATGAGCAGGCCTTTTAGTATAAGTAGTGTACATGACAGTTCTTTTTCAATTTTGATTAAGACTATCGGTAAGAACACGGATTTACTAAGCGAAATGCAAAAAGAACAGATTAAAGTATGGGGTCCTTGTGGTAAAGGCAATCCAATTACAGATTTGAGGTTTGACGAGCTTTGGCTTATCGGTGGGGGAATAGGCATTGCGCCTTTGGTATTCTTCAATAAAGTTTTTTCTGATTATGAGAAAGAATGTCGAAGCGGCAGGGGCAGAGTAAGAGTATTTTACGGCAGCCAATCTGAAGAAGATCTTGATTTTAATCTCTTCCCGGCCGATTCAGTCGAGTATTCGACTGATGATGGAACGTTTGGTTCTCCTGGCAAGATCACAGAATTATTTATTAAAGAGATTGAAATGATAAGAAGTAAGAAAATTACAGTGGTTACTTGCGGACCAAATATCATGATGCGACAGATAGCAAGAATATGCAAACACCGGGATGTACCCTGCTTTGTAATACTTGAACAGCCCATGGCTTGCGGAACCGGTATTTGTCTTGGGTGTTCTGTAAAAATGAAATCAGGCATGAAACGTATCTGCAAAGACGGACCTGTTTTTCCGGCAGAGGAGGTAATTTGGGATGAACTTACTTAATATATCAATCGGTAAATTGGCCCTGCAAAATCCGATCATGCCTGCTTCTGGAACTTTTGGCTTTGGTGAAGAGGTAGCTGCTTTTGCAGGGATGGATTTAAGTCGTCTCGGGGCAATGGTTGGTAAAACAGCTACACTTGAACCCCGTGATGGCAATCCTCAACCCCGTATTTGTGAATGCGAGGGAGGTATGGTCAATTCCATCGGCCTTGAAGGCAAAGGAATTGATTACATTCTAGAATATAATGTTCCTTTTATGGCCTCCTTCGGTGTTCCGATAATTTTCAATATTTCCGGATTTTCTCTCAATGACTTTGCTCTGCTTGCCCAAAAGGCAAATTCGGTCAAGGCCATAAGTGCCATTGAAGGAAATATTTCCTGTCCCAATGTGGAAGGTGGAAAGATACCCTTTGGCTCAACTGCTAAAGCAGCCTCAGAGGTGACAACAGTTATTTGTGAAGTTACTGATTTACCGGTAATTATCAAGCTAACTCCCAATGTAGAGCCAAAAAGTATGATCGGTGAGATTGCCAGCGCAGTTGAAGAGGCCGGTGCTGATGCGATTTCCATGATCAATACTGTCAAAAGGCAAAATATTGGAGGGATTCCCTTTTGCGGTCTTTCTGGGCCGCCGATCAAGCCGATTGCTCTTGAACTTATCAAAATAGTTTTGGAGCAGATATCTATTCCGGTCATTGGCATGGGTGGGATATCTTGCCTTGAAGATGTTTTGGAATTTTTGCAGCTTGGCTGTAGTGCAGTAGCAATAGGTACGGCAAATTTTTCTAACCCTCTTATTATGATGGAAATTATTAACGGACTGGAAAAGTATTGTCAGGACAATCAAATTTATGACCTGACCCAACTTCGCGGGATAGTAGAATAAAAAGGAGGAACAAAATAATGCCAGGAACAATAGGGAAAGGGCGGATAATTGTAGCACTGGATGTTTTTAGCTTAGCAGAAGCAGATCATCTGGTGGAGCAATTATCTCCGTATGTCGGACTTTTTAAAGTCGGGTTACAGCTGATTACAGCAGAAGGTGCGCCACGGATTGTTGATTTTATCCATCAAAGAAAAAGTCGAGTTTTTTTTGATGGTAAATTTTGTGATATTCCCAATACGATTGGAAAAGCAAGCAAAGCAGTCTCAGAATTAAAAGCTTGTATGTTTAATGTGCATGCAAGTTGTGGTGTGGCTGCAATGAAAGCTGCAGTAGCCAATCGTGGTTGGAGTCAGGTATTGGCTGTCACAGTATTGACGTCGCTTGAAGAGAACGAGGCAAACTTAATTTTTGGTCAGCCAAGCAAAGCCAAGGTAATTCAAATGGCACAGTGGGCCAAGATGGCTGGGGTGCAAGGCATAATCTGTTCACCCAAAGAACTCATGTTGCTCAAAGCGCGACCAGAGCTTATTGACTTGGATTTTGTTACACCTGGTATCCGACCAGAATGGGCAGCTAAAGGTGACCAGGCCCGCGTTACTACCCCTTTTAAGGCAGTCAAAGCCGGCGTCGAGTACATGGTAATTGGTCGGCCTATTACTCAGCCACCAAAAGAAATTGGTAGCCCAGTTGAAGCAGCTCAAAAGATCATTGAGGAAATTCAGACTGCTGAAAAAGAACTGGGTATAAAACCAGAAGATGACGTAATTCCAAAAATTAATTAAGCAGAATCTTAAATTGCAAGGGCTCTTTTATCAGAGCCCTTTTTTACTTGCCAAAAATTATTTTATTTGTTAAATTAATTAAAACCAAACATTGGCAAAAAAATCATCCAGGGAAATTATTTAATTTTTGTAAAAAAGAAGCAAGGAGGACAAAATGCAAAAGGTCGAGGTGATTGAATTTGTTAAAAATGGCAGAGTCTTTGAATTAAAACCTAAAGATTTTGCTGGGCGACGTATGACAATTGATGAGGTTGAAATGATTTTTGGGGCTTTTGCTGCTTTTTGGCAGTATAAAGGCGAGCTCAATCCGCAAAAGCCTCACGCACTTTTAAAATCCGGGTTACATAGTAATGGTTTTATTAATTGCCGGGCAGTTCTGGATTATCCCCATCTTTGTATGATTCTAGCAAATGAAATGAAAAAAGCAATTGAAGAAAAATATCCCAGGGAATCGCTTCAGCAAATAGGTGGGATAGCCTCTTCAGCTTATTCAGCTCTTGATCTAGGTTTTTGTCTGGCTTACCTTTTTAGCCAGGATTTTAACAAGAAAATTAAACATATAATAGTAGAAAAGGATACTGATGGTAACCCTACAATGGTGCGAGGTGGCTTGGATCTTAATATGAAAGTTTTAGTGATTAATGAATTGATGACAACCAAAGCAGGTTCCACTTGGGAAACCAAAAAGGCTATCATGGAATGCAATGGCAATGATCCTGGTCCGGACATTTTTAGCAGATCTTTTGTGCTAATGCATAGGTCAAAAGATTTTGAGCTGGCAGATGGCTCAGAAGTTGTTCCGGTTTTTTACTTTGATATTGAAAATTATGAACCGAATGATTGTCCTTATTGCCGAGCCGGCTCTGAAGCTATCAAACCAAAAATTGACAATAATTGGAATATTCTTCATGGTAAGGCCTAACAACATAAACCACTCGTTTTTACGGGTGGTTTTTTACTTGACTAAATTTTTAATTTTGTTAAAATATAATTACTAAAACCGTTTGACCCGAGCAAACACTTGGGGAGGTCCGGGAAGAATCCAGATTGACATACTTCGAGAAACTCAGTATGACAATTTGCTAGTAGACCCTGGCGCGAGTCTGCGTTAAAGACAAAATAGAGAGTCCCTCCTATGCGAAAGCTTCGGAGGGGAACCAAGGTGGCACCGCGAGAAAAATCTCGTCCTTGAATTTGAAGAGTCTTATGCTTTTGAAATTTTGAGGACGAGATTTTTTAATTACAAATAATAAAATTCAAATAACAAATAAATTTTAAATAATAAATTTAAAAAACATGTTAAGAACACATACTTGTGGTGAATTAAGTAAAAAACAAATTGGACAAAAAGTTACTTTAACCGGCTGGGTTAACACTCGACGTGATCATGGTGGAATTATTTTTATTGATTTACGTGATCGTTATGGTTTGACTCAGATTAAATTTGATCCTGATATTTCCAAAGCTGCTTGGGATGAAGCTGATAAGGTTCGGCCTGAATGGGTTTTGCAAGTTACCGGTGAAGTTTTTGCCCGACCCAAGGATATGATCAATCCCAAGATGGCAACTGGTGAGATTGAAGTGGCCATTGATGAGATTAAAATTTTAAATAAATCAAAAACACCGCCTTTTGAAATCTCTCAAGAAAAATCTGTTAATGAAGATTTACGTTTAAAATATCGTTATTTGGATTTACGACACCCGCGTTTACAAAAAATAATGAAACAAAGGGATGATTTAATTACATATGTTCGTGAATATTTTCATAAAAATAATTTTATTGAAATTCAAACACCAATTTTAGCTAATTCATCGCCGGAAGGCGCACGTGACTATTTAGTGCCCTCGCGTCTTTATCCCGGTAAATTTTATGCTTTACCACAGGCGCCCCAACAATTTAAACAGCTTTTAATGGTGGGCGGTATGGATAAATATTTTCAGATCGCGACTTGTTTTAGAGATGAAGATCCAAGAGCTGATAGGCATCCAGGTGATTTTTATCAAATTGATATGGAGATGTCATTTGTGGAGCAAGAAGATGTTTGGCAGACAATTGAACCTTTAATGATTGAATTAACTGAAAAATTTTCTGATAAAGAGGTTTTACAAAAACCTTTTCCTGTAATTACTTATAAAGAAGTGATTTCTAAATACGGTTCTGATAAACCTGATTTAAGGTTTGATTTTGAAATCAAGGATTTATCAGAAGAAATGCAAAAAACAGAATTTAAAGTGTTTACTGATGCCTTGTCTAATGGCGGTATAGTTAATGCTTTAAAAATAAAAGATGGCGCGAAGTTTTCACGTAAGCACATTGATGAATTAACTGAAATTGCCAAAAATAAAGGTGCTAAAGGTTTAGCTTATATTATTTATGAAAAAGAAATAAAATCACCAATATTAAAATTTTTATCAGATCCGGAAATCAAAGCAATTACTAAAAAAACCAAAGCTAAAGAAGGTGATATTGTTTTTTTTGGAGCTGATAATTGGAAAATAGCCTCTGAAGCTTTGGGCGCTGTTCGTGAAGAATGCGGCGCCTACTTAGGTTTAAAAGATTCCAGTAAAGCTGCTTGGTTATGGATTTGTGATTATCCAATGTATGATTATTCGGAAATGGAAGAGGGGAAAATAGATTTTTCTCATAATCCTTTTTCTATGCCGCAAGGCGGTTTAAAAGCTTTAGAAGAAAAAGACCCCTTAGAAATTTTAGCTTATCAATATGATTTGGTTTGTAATGGATTTGAAATATCTTCTGGTGCGATTCGTAATCATGATCCAGAAACAATGTATAAAGCTTTTGCTGTTGCAGGTTATACTAAAGAGCAAGTCGATGCTAAATTTGGTCATATGATTAAAGCTTTTGAATATGGTGCACCGCCTCATGGTGGTTGTGCGCCTGGCTTGGATCGTTTATTAATGGTTTTTTGGGAATGTCCTAGTATTAGGGATATTTATGCTTTTCCTAAAAATGGAGCCGCTCAGGATGTCATGCTGGGCGCGCCAAGCGAAGTTAGTGATAAACAACTTGAGGAATTACATATAAAATTAGATTTGGATGAATAGTTTTTGATAAATTGTTTCTTATTTTTTAGATTATAATTTACCCTGTAGTAGTTTACTGCGGGGTGAATTTTTTTGGTCTTGAATTTGTATTGATTTTAAGCTAAAATTAAGGATATGCGACTTTCAAAATTACAGAAATATATCCTTTTGCAGTGTTTTGAGCGTAAATACAGTAAACTGGATCGTAAGAATTTGGTTGCTTTTTATAATTCGTCTAAGCCTAAAATTAAAAAGCAGAGCCAAATTAATTCAATTACTGTTAGTTTGGATAGATTAATTAAAAAAGGGCTTTTAGTCGGATTTGGCGAGATTACTAAAGAAAAAGTATTTATGGAAAACGTGAGTTTGACTTGTTTGGGCAGATTAGAGGCAAAAAAATTATTAGGCGAGCAAAGAAAATTACCTTTAAAACTGAAAAAGAAAAAATAATTTATATATCTAATTACAAATTACTAATTACTAAACCTATGCCAGTCCCTAAAAAAATTCAAAATTATTTAGACAAAAAAGGTGCGAAATACGCCATTGTTACTCATAAAAAAGTTTATACGGCTTATGATGCGGCTCAAACTTTAAAAAAGAAACTCGACGAAATTGTTAAAAATATTTTAGTTAAAACTGATAAAGGTTATATTATGGTTTTATTGCCGGCTTCTAAAAATTTAGATATGGAAAAATTGAAAAAATTAATAAATGCCAAAGGTAAAGGAGTTAAAAAAGTTGAAATTCCCAAAGAAGGCGTGATGGTTAAATTATTTAAAGTTAAACCCGGTGCTTTGCCGGCTTTTGGTGAATTGCATGATTTGGAAGTTTATATGGATAAAAATCTGCAAAAAGTTAAAAAAGCTATTTTTTCTTCAGGCAGTTTTAATGAATCAATTGAAATGGCTATAAAAGAATTTGAAAAATTAGAAGAGCCCATTGTGGGTTTATTTTCCAAAGCGAAAAAAATATCCAAAGGCGGATCTGCCTCTGGCAGACAAAAAAAGGTTAACAAAACAGTTAAGTCTAAAAACTCAAAAACAAAAAAGAAAAAGACTTTAGCTAAGAAAAAAACAGCTAATAAAAAAAGTTCTAAAAAATCCACTAATACTAAAAAGAAAAAATAATGGAGCAATATAAAGTACAATTAGAAGATTGGCAAGGTCCTTTGGATTTATTATTGCAATTAATTGAAAAGCAAGAAATGGATGTGACTGAAATATCTTTATCTAAAGTGGCTGATCAGTTTATTGAATATATGAATTTAAAACCAGTTAAACCAGAAGAAACAGCTGATTTTTTAGTTGTTGCCGCCAAATTAATTCATATTAAATCAAAAGCTCTTTTGCCGAATTTAGATATAGAAGAAGATGATGAAATTGATTTGGAAAAACAATTAAAAATGTATAAAGAATACTTAGAGGCAGCTAAGAAAATTCAAAAAATTTTACGTAAAAAATCTTTTTGTTTTTCCAAACATAAATTTCCCGAAGGCATTACCGAACAAGTTTTTTATGTACCTGCCAGTGTTAATCCTGATAAGTTAAAAAGAGTTTATCAGCAGGTTTTGAACAGAATCAAACCGATAGTTATTTTGCCCAAAAAAGTTATGGCAAAGACGGTTAAATTATCAGAGAGAATTCAGTCGATTAGGGAATTAATAATGAAAGAATTGTCAACCAGTTTTTCAAAAATAATGGGTGATTCCAGGTCAAAAACCGAAAAAATTATTTCCTTTTTAGCTATTTTAGAATTAACTAAACAAAGATTTATTAATGTTGAACAAGGCGATCTTTTTACTGATATAACTTTAAAAAAAATTAAATTTTAAATAAAATAAAATGTCATTAAAATCAAAAATAGAATCACTTTTATTTATTACTACTCGGCCTTTGGATATAAAAAAAATAAGTGAATTGACCGGTGGGAAAAAAGACGAAGTGAAAAAAGAAATAACTAATTTATTTGACGAATATAATCAAAAAGACAAGGGAATTAATATTCAGAAAATTGGTACTAAGTATCAAATGGTAACCAATGCCAATAATGCTAAAATAATATCAGAGTTTTTAAAGGAAGAAATGACCGGTGAATTAACTCAAGCTTCTTTGGAGACATTAACAGTAATAGCTTATCGCGGGCCTATAACCAAAACCGAACTGGAAATGATTAGAGGTGTTAATTGTAGTGTGATTTTACGTAATTTAATGATCAGAGGGCTGGTTGATGAAATAGACGATAAAAAAGATATGGTAAAAAAATATCAAATTGCTTTTGATTTTATGCAACATTTGGGAATTACTGAATCAGAACAATTGCCGGAATACGAAAAATTAAATAGTAATGAATCTTTGCAAAAACTGTTAAATAATGAATCGGGGGATGAGCAAAAAGAAGAATAATTTTTAATTATGGTATTAAAGGTTTTTTTAAGTTTACTTGTAATTCCGATGTGCTGGCAAAGTTATTTTAATTTTGACGGTTTTTTGGATTTGAATAATGTGCAAGAACAAAAAATTGCCCCCCAGCGGATTTATACAGAAGTTTTGGATGTGAAAATAACCGCCAAGAGTGCAATTGCAGTTGATGCTCAATCAGGAAAAATTTTATATACAAAAAATTCACAGCAAATAAGGTCAATTGCTAGTATTACTAAATTAATGACTGCTTTAATTTTTTTAGATCATAATCCTGGTTGGCAAAAGGAAATTTATACTATTGCTAGTGATCGCAGAAACGGTGGAATTATTCATTTAAATGCTGGTGAAGTTTTAACAATAAGAAATTTATTTTTTACAGCTTTGCTTGCCTCTGATAATGATGCGACTATTGCTTTAGCGAGATCAACAGGCTTGAGTGAAGATCAATTTGTTTTAGAAATGAATAAAAAAGCGAAAGTTTTGGGTTTGGAAAATACATTTTTTATTGAACCAAGCGGCTTGAATAGTGGGAATAAATCAACCGCGGCAGATATAGTAAAATTGATTGAAATTGCTACGCAACAACAAGAAATAAAAAAAGCAACCAGTACCAATCGTTATGAATTTGAAGTTCGCGGTAAGGAGAAAAACAGAACAGTTAGTTTAATAAATACTGATTGGCTAACCAATAGCTATTTAGATGTTTTAGGAGGTAAAACCGGTTATATTGAGAAGTCAGGTTATTGTTTAGCAGTTAAAATTGAAAATGAAGTTAATCAGGAAATAATAGTGGTTGTTTTGGGTAGTGATTCAAATTTTGACAGGTTTCAAGACGTAAAAGCAATTAGTGATTGGGTTTTTAATAATTATAAATGGAATTAACTTATGTTTGATCTAAATTATATCGCTTTGTTTAAAGATATGTCACCGGAAATGGCAGTTTTTTTAATTTCTATGATACCAGTTGCTGAATTAAGGGCTTCCATTCCGATTGCTTTAACGGTATATAATTTGGATATTTTGACAACTTTATTTTATGCGATTTTGGGTAATATTATCCCAATGTTTTTTATCCTTTATTTAATTGATCCTGTTTCTAAGTTTTTGATGAAACATTTTACTATTTTTAATAAATTTTTCACTTGGCTTTTTAAAAGAACCAGGATTAAATTTGAAGGTAAATACGCCAAATACGGCTCGATTGCTTTGGTCTTGTTTGTGGCCATACCATTGCCGATTACTGGTTCTTGGACAGGCGCTTTGGCTGCTTTTTTATTTCGTATACCCAGACAAAGAGCAGCTATTTTAATTATTTCAGGAATAATTATTGCTGCTTTGGCTGTAACTTTTATTACTAAAACTGCTTGGGGCGCATTTTTATTATTTACTTAATTTTATGAAAATAGGAATTGATTGTCGTTATATTTTAAATGTTGATCATGGTGAATTGGCTGGTGTCGGTCACTATACTTATTTTTTAATTAAATATTTATTGGCAATTGATCAAGAAAATGAATATATTTTATTTTTTTATAATAAAAAAATAAAATGTAAAGAATTTGAAAAAAATAAAAATGTTAAATGTGTTTATTTTCCGGGGTTGGAAAATATTGGTAAAATACCATTTTTTTATCGTCATATTTTTATACCTCATATTTTAAAAATGTATAAATTAGATATTTATCATAATCCGGCCAATATTATACCTTTTTATTATTTTCATAAAGCAGTAATCACTGTTCATGATTTGGCGATTTATAAAAATCATGACTGGTTTCCTAACGGTCAGTGGTTTAGTAAAAGAATTTTAATTCCTTTTAGTATTTATAAAGCTAAAAAAATTATAGCGGTATCAGAGAATACAAAAGAAGATTTGATTAATATTTTTAAAATAAAAGCTGATAAAGTAAAAGTTATTCATGAGGGAGTTGAAGATTATAATAAATTAGAGATAAAAAAAGCTGGTATTGATGATAAATTTAAATTAAAAACACGCTATTTTTTATTTATAGGGACTTTAGAGCCGCGAAAAAATTTGGTTCGTTTAATAACAGCTTTTAACCAATTTTTGCAAGAATCAGACGATAAAGACTTCAAATTGGTTTTGGCCGGTAAAAAGGGTTGGAAATATGAGAAAATATTTACTACGATTAAAGATTTAAATTTGGAAGATAAGGTTGTTTATTTGGGATATGTCAGCTTGTCAGAAAAAATTTATTTATTAAAAAACACGTATTCTTTTGTTTTCCCTAGTTTATATGAAGGTTTTGGTTTGCCCATTTTAGAGGCTATGAATTTGGGTGTACCAATTATTACTTCTAATATTGCTTCAATTCCTGAATTAGTAATTGATAACGCATTATTAATTGAACCGTGTGATATTAATTCAATAAAAAATGCTTTATTAAAAATAGTACGCAACGATAAATTAAGGGAAGATTTAATTGAGAAAGGCAAGGGGATCGCTCGTAATTTTACTTGGCAACAATGCGCTAAAAAAACAATCGATTTGTATAAAAGTTTGCAATAGTATTTTAGTAAATAAAAAAGAAAGCTGAAATATTTTCAGCCTTCTTTTTTATAAATAAGTTATCTTAAAATCAGTAATGTTATTATTAGGATTTGTAAAAGCAAGCCTAATTTTAAAGGCATGGTCCAATTTAAAGTATGGCATAATTTATCATGAGTCCAATAATGTACTTTATGAGTTCGGCAAAAATGTTTATGACTTATCTCATGTATAGCGACCATAAAATCCGGTATAATACCGCCGATAATCCCCCAAATTACAGTATAATTAAAGCTAATTTGTTGAAAAAAGAATAATAAAAATAATAAACCAGCGGTTGAAATTAAATCAAAGATAATTAAATAAAGCATCCCGCGATTTTTAAAATCATTACGATAGGCTTTAATTAATTCTTCGTCACCATGAGGAATAATATCTAAAATAAAATGAGAAATAAAACCTAAAATAAAAGCCAGCAAAGGAGCGTTGACTTGTTCGCCAATAATAGCGCCAACCGTAGCATGAACTGAAAGTAGCATATTAGGTAATAATAAAGATTAAAATAATTAAAATGATAAGTTGAAAGATAATCCCCGGAACAAAATTCATTTCATATTTTTTAGAAATAGAATCATGAAAAAAATTATGAATATTTTGCATTTTTTTAAAGAATTTTCCGCGGTATATATAATAAAAACCTTGTAGTATGTCAGGTAGCATTGCTCCGAGCATCCCGGTTATAATACTTGGTTTAAATAAGTTTACGTTTGAAAAAAATAACAAAATCAATACAAAGAAAAGAAGTATAAAATCAAAGAGAGCGGCAGTGCCAATATGAATAGGGTTTTTATATTTTGAATCAACCTTAGTATCTCCATGGGGAATCATATCAAGTATGTAATGAAAAATAAAACCAATAATAAAGGCCAATATAGGATTTGATATGTATTGACCGATGATGATTCCTGTAGGTGCGTGAACTGTTAAAAACATAATGTGTAATTACATATTCGTAGCAGGGGTGGGGATTGAACCCACGACCTCGGGCTTATGAGTCCCGTGCTCTAACCAACTGAGCTACCCTGCCATATTTAATTTTTTGAATATTGAAACCATGAGTAGCGAAAGTTGGTTTGAATATCATGATTTTTTAGAACCAACTGTTTGTCCGCCGAAGCTCAAATAAGGTGAGAGCGTAGGCGGGAGCTACCCGTGACCTGATTAACATTAAGCGATAATGAATGTTAAAATTTTAACTAAAAATAATTATTTTAGCAAGTGCCGAAGGCGGGAGTCGAACCCGCATGAGCAAAGCTCACACGATTTTGAGTCGTGCGCGTCTACCAGTTTCGCCACTTCGGCATAAATATGTCTTATTGTAGCTTATTTTTATAAATTTGTCAATTTTACAAAACCAAATATTTACTGTAAAATAAAGTTAAATTTATATATATAAATCATATGGGACAAATAATTTCAATTGTTAATCAAAAGGGCGGAGTTGGGAAAACCACTACGGCGATTAATTTAGCTGCTTATTTAGCTCGTTTGGGTAAATTTGTTTTATTAGTTGATTTGGATCCGCAGGCCAATGCAACAAGTGGCTTAGGAATTGATTATAATAAATTAAATAAAGGTATTTATGAAACCTTGATTGACAGAGCTAATTTAAGTGAAGTAATTTTAAATACTCATTTATCTGGCTATAAGCTTGCTCCGGCTACTTTAAATTTAGCCGGTGCTAATGTTGAATTAGTTAATTTGGAAAAAAGAGAATTCCGGTTATATAATGCTTTATTGGAAGCCAGAAATGATTATGACTATATTATAATAGATTGCCCCCCTTCTTTGGGGCTTTTGACTTTAAATAGTTTGGTGGCAGCTGAAAAGATATTAATTCCTGTCCAATCAGAATATTATGCGCTTGAGGGGCTGGGCCAGTTAATTAACACAATTAATTTAATCAAGCAAAACCTTAAACCTGATTTGGAAATTTTAGGCGCGATTATTACAATGTATGATAAGAGAAATAATTTATCAAATGAAATATTACAGCAACTTTATCAATATTTCCCTAATCGTATTTTCCGTTCTGTGATCCCACGGAATATACGGCTGACAGAGTCGCCAAGCTATGGCAAGACTATTTTGGATTATGACCCAAAATCAAAAGGTGCTAAAGCTTATGAAAGATTAGCTAAAGAAATAATTGAGTTAACTAGTTTTAAATAATTATAATTTAAAATTTTATGTCATTAGGTAAAGGTTTGGATTCTTTAATCCCGCAAAAACCAATCAAGACTAATTTTTCCAATGAAGAAATCAATAAAATTGATGATAAAAATCAAGTTTTGGAGATTAGTATTGATAAAATACAGGTTAATCCGCATCAGCCGCGTAAAAGGTTTGATCATTCTGAATTGGAAGATTTAACCAATTCAATTAAGGCTTACGGTATTATCCAACCATTAATCGTGACAAAGCTAGACAAGGGCAATTATCAATTAATTGCCGGTGAAAGAAGGATTCGTTCAGCTCAGATTTTAAATTTAAAAAAAGTACCAGTAATTATCCGTGAAGCCCAAGAACAGCAAAAATTAGAACTAGCGCTAATAGAAAATATTCAGCGTAAAAATTTAAATGCGCTTGAAGAAGCTTTGTCGTATAAAAGATTGATTAGTGAATTTAATTTGAAACAAGAAGCTATAGCTAAAAAAATCGGTAAAAAAAGATCGACAATTGCCAATACTTTAAGATTATTAAATTTGCCGGAAGAAATTCAAAAAGCGATTTTGGATGAAAAAATTTCAGAAGGCCATGCTCGTGCCATTGCTGTTTTGCCGACGGCTAAAGAACAATTGGAATTTTTAAAAAAAATAATGCGTAATCAAATGACTGTTCGGCAAGCAGAATCTCAAGCTCAAAAAGTTAAAGTCAATAGTCATACACGAGCTGTGAGTACCGACCCTGTTTTATTGGAAAAAGAAGATAACTTAAGGCAATTCTTTGGTCATAAGGTAGTAATCAAAAGAAAGGGTAAACGTGGAGAAATTATTATTTTTTATAATTCTGATGATGATTTGAAGCAAATTTATAAAAAATTGATTAAATCATAATATGCGCTATTTATTGATAGGAGTCAAAGATTTTTTTATGGGAATAAAAGATTCTAAGGAAATTTTTTTTGAAAAATTAATAAGAATAACAATTTATGGAGGAGTTTTTTTGATTCCTCTTTTTTTTATTCCTTTATCCGATCGGTTTCTGGAATTTTCTAAAGTTATCTTATTTTATTTGTTGATTATTTTAGGTGTGATTTTATGGCTAATTAAGATTTATTTAACTAAAAAAATTAATTGGAGAATACGATTTTTGGACATTCTTTTGCTTTTATTTTTATTAGTATATTTATTTTCCAGTATTTTTAGCGTAGATAAATATAATAGCTTTTTTGGGGGGGATTTAAGTATAAGTAATTCTTTTTTAACAGTTTTCTTTTTAGTTTTATTTTATTTTTTAGTTTCACGTTTTATTAATAATTTAAAGCAGCTTAAACTTATTTTTTACAGTTTAATCTTTGTGGTTTTTATAATCAGTTTAATTAAAGTTTTGGTTATTTGGGATTTAAATTTTCAATTTTTAATTTCAGCCGTTTCAATTAATGTTTTCTACTTTTTATTAATTTTGGCTTTTATTTTGAGTGGACTTTTATATTTAATTAGTGAAAAGAAAATAGTTAAAATTTCCAATCTTGTTTTAATAGTCTTTTTTTTAATAATTATTTTTTTAATTGATAATCAATATCTTTTATTACTTTTAGCAATTAGTATTTTTTTATTTATATTTTTATTATCTTTTAAATCAAATTATTTTTCAAATAAATTAGTCGTTGCCTTAACCTTATTGTTATTTTTGTCAGTTTTAGTTTTAATTTTACCAGTGAGTAATTTTACTGGCTTAATCAGTCCTCAGCAATTTGATTTGCCAATTTCGTTTGGTTGGCAAATAACCAAGTCAAGCCTTTCTGGGGATTTGCTTCTGGGGGTGGGACCACAAAATTTTAGTTATAGTTTTTATAAATATAAACCCGTAGATCTCAATTTTACTAGTTATTGGCAGCTTGGTTTTGAGAAAAATTCCAATTTTGTTTTGGAGAATTTGAATAATCTGGGCGTTTTAGGCTTATTATTTGGCGTTATTATTGTATTCGTATTATATAAACGATTATTTGTTTATTTTAGGCAAATAAAAATTTTGGATGATTTTAAATATAAGGAATTTTTAATATTAGTCGGTTTATGCGTAATTATAGCCAGTTTTATTATTTGGGCTTTTTTAAATAATTTTGATTTTATTATTATTTATTTGTTTGTTTTATTCTTAGCTTTAACTGTAGCATTTTTAAAAAAATCTGTTCCAGCTAACTTATTGGTTAATAAAAATATAATTAATTTATTTGTTTATATTTGCCTGATAATAGTTTTAATTTTTGTTTATTCTGGAACAAGAATTTTAGCTGCTGAAGTTTATATGGAAAAAGTATTGGTTAAAAATTATTCAAACTTACAGGATTTTGAACAGGCTGAAGATTATCTGCAAAGAGTTTTAAAATATAATCCTGATTATTATGATTATAATTTAAAATTGGCTAATTTATTAATTAATAAAAATATTTTTTTAGCTGAGAATGAACAAGAATATGATGAAATAAGTTTAAGAGAAAAAATTTTTGAAAACCTGAGCTTGGCAATTCAAAAAGAAACCAAAAGAATTGATTATTATATTGAATTAAAACAAAGTATTGATTTATTAAGTGACTTGGGTATTAAGGCTTTGGAGACAGAAGAAGCTATTAATAAAAATTTAATTAAACTAGATCCAAATAATCCAGAATTATATATTGATCGGGCGTTATTAAATTTTAATAAATATTTATTAATAAAAGCCAATGCTCAGGATTTAGAAACTGAGCAAATTCAGCGTTTACTAAAAAAAGTACAAACAGACTTGGAAAAGAGTATTGAATTAAAAAATGATTATGTTTTAGCTTATTATAATATGGGACTTTATTGGCAAGAATTGGGAGAGGAAGAAAAGGCTTTGAGTTATATAGAAAAAGCTTACCAACTGGATCCTAGTCAAAAATTAATTATTTTAAGTTTAAAAAAACTTTATCTTAATCAAGATAAAGTTGAACAGGCTAAAGCAATTTTAAATAGATATTTGGAATTTAAACCAAATGATGAAGAGATTAGATCAATGCTTGAAGAATTGTGATAATTTATTTTTTAAGAAATTTATCAATTAAAGTTCTCTTGCTGAGAGAGCTTTTTATTTTATTTTTAGCGATTGAAGTTTTAACAAATTTTAACCAGTCAGCATTAGGAAATTTTCTGTTTTTATCCGTTAAAACTTGCACTACATCACCACTTTTTAATTTTTTATCAAGAGTTGCGATTTGATTATTAATTAAGACGCCAACACATTGATTGCCTACGTCCGTATGAACACTATAGGCAAAATCAACAGGTGTAGCACCAGCTGGTAAATCAATGACGTCGCCATTAGGGGTGAAAACAAAAATTCTGTCCTGAAAAACATCAATTTTAAGTTTTTCCAAAAATTTTTGGTTGGCTGATAATTCTTTTTGCCATTCAGTTAATTCATCTATCCATTTGGTTTGCCGATGTTTCTTAAATGAACCTTTTTCATCATAATACCAATGGGCCGCGATACCATATTCTGCTTCTTCTTCCATTTCTTCAGTACGAATTTGGACTTCAATGATTTCCCCGTCAGGAGTAAATACAGTTGTATGTAAAGAAGAGTAACCATTAGGTTTTGGTTGAGAGATATAATCTTTTATGCGTCCTTTTAAGGGTTTCATTATTTTATGAATTATACCTAAAACTGAGTAACAGTCGGCAATATCTTTGACAATGATTCTAATGGCAATAAAGTCATAGACTCGATTGATATCTTTATCGTGGCGTAATAATTTTTTATACAAACTATATAATTGTTTAATCCGTCCTTTAACTTCAATAAAATCAACATTTTCTTCTTGTAGCTGTTTTTTGAGAAAAGCGATTACTTTATTGAGATATTTTTCTTTACGTTTGCTTTGTTCTTCAATTAATTGTTTTAGCCAATTATATTCTTTGGGATAAAGATATTTAAAAGCTTCGGCTTCTAATTGACCTTTCATTTCATACATACCAAGCCGATTAGCAATAGGGGCATAAATTTCCAAAACTTCTGAAGCTATACGAATTTGTTTATTACGCGGCAAGGCATAAAGTGTTTTTAGATTATGCAAGCGATCCGCAAATTTAATTAAAATAACCCTAAGATCTTTAGCAATAGCTAAAAACATTTTTCTTAAATTTTCAATATACCTTTCAATTCCCCGATATTTAATCGTACCTAATTTGGTTACACCATTAACCAAAGAAGCAATATCATTACCAAAATTTTTTTTAATATCATCCAATGTAAAATTGGTATCTTCTGGAACATCATGTAAGAGTCCGGCAATAACAATTGGCAGGCTCATTTTCATTTCAGCCAAAGTTTGAGCTGTAGCTAAAGGATGATAAACATAATCCTCACCTGACATTCTTTTGCTGCCTTTATGCGCTTCCAATGCAAAATCAAAAGCTAGTTTAAGTAAATCAAAATCAGCCTTAGGATGGTATTGTTTAACAGTTTTTTGCAGTGTTTTAAATTTTTTATTAATATCTTCTGGCATACTTATATTATAAATTATTTTATTTTATATAAAAAGAGCTAAAATGTCAAAAAGCATTTAAAAATCTTGACTTATTTTATTAAATATGATATACTTTTTATAGATGTAAGGGTAAATACTCTTTTACAAAGGGAAAAAATTCCAGGCGCCATGCCCGGGATTTTTTCTTTTTGTAATAATATAAGATTGACATTTTATATTTTTTTTGATACAATTCAGATTGACAGGGGAGTTGACACCCTTACATCTACTTTGTAATCGGGGTTAAATCCTCTCCTGTCATTAAAAAACACCTTAGCCAGGGTGTTTTTTAATTTTAATTTTATGATTATTGTTCTAATTCTTTTGGCTTTTCCCAGGAAGCATAATCACAATCAGGGTAACGATTACAAGCCCAGAATATTTTACCTCTTTTGCTTTTCTTAACCACTATTTCACCTTTTTTACATTTAGGACAAGTTTGACCGGTTGTTTTTTGAATTTGTTTAGTGAATTTACATTCAGGATAACCTGAACAGGCGAGAAATTTTCCGAAACGGCCGATTTTAACAACTAAAGGTTTGTCACATTCAGGACATTTTTCTTTTGTTTCTTGAGCTTCTTGTTCTTCTTTTGTTACAAAAAGCGGCTGTGTATTTTTACATTCAGGATAATTGGAACAGGCGAGAAATTTTCCAAAGCGTCCCATTTTAATTACCATGGGTGAGCTGCATTTTTCGCATTTAATATCAGTTTCTTCTTCTGTTAATTCTTTTTTGGTTATTTCTTTTTCTTTTATTTTTAAATTATCAATAAACGGATCGTAAAATTTTTCAATCACCGGCTGCCAATCCTTTTCACCAGTTGCTATTTTATCCAAATTTTTTTCCATTTGTGCGGTAAAATTATAACCAACTATTTGAGGAAAATGTTCAACCAGTATATCATTTACCAAGTTGCCGATTTCAGTGGGTTGTAATTTTTTATCGTCATTTTTTAAGACATAATTTCTTTCTTGAATAGTTGATAATGTAGGCGCATAAGTTGAAGGGCGACCGATGCCGTATTCTTCTAAAGCTTTAATTAAGCTGGCTTCTGTATAACGAGCAGGCGGTTGAGTAAAATGCTGGAGCTTTTTTAATTCAATTAAATTCAGCGCATCTTTTTCATTTAAGTCCGGTAAAATATTTTCCTTAACAGCGGTTTGATAAATTTTTAAAAATCCGTCAAATTTTATAACCGAACCATTGGCCCTGAAAGTATAATCATTAGCCTTGATATTGATTTTAGTCTGATCAATGATAGCCGGCTGCATTTGACAAGCCAATGTTCTTTGCCAAATTAAATTATATAATTTATATTGTTTTGGGTCTAAGTATTGCTTGATTTTTTCCGGAGTATTATTAATGTCAGTGGGCCTGATTGCTTCATGAGCTTCTTGGGCGCTTTTGGATTTAGTTTTATATATTCTGGCTTTATCTGGCAAATAGTTTTGGCCAATTTGTTCAGTAATATAATGTCGGATATTATCCAATGAATAATTGGAAAGGTTTAAAGAATCGGTTCTCATATAAGTAATTAAACCAACAGAGCCTTGCGATCCAAGTTCAATACCTTCGTATAATCTTTGAGCCAGCATCATGGTTTGTTTGGCTGAATATCCTAGTTTACGAGATGCTTCTTGTTGCAATGTGCTGGTAGTGAACGGGGTGGGTGGTTGTTTTTTTGTTTCTTTTTTTTCAATTGCTTCTACCTGATAATTTGTATTTTTTAAATTATTTAAAATCGTGTCTGCTTGTTTAGCATTTTTAATGTCTAATTTTTTTAAAGTTTTATTTTTTTCTTTGATTAATTGAGCAGTAAAAGTTTGTTTTTCTTTTTTTAGGTCGGCTTCAATTGTCCAGTATTCTTCTTGTTTAAATACTTGAATTTCTTTTTCTTTTTCACAAACTAAACGAACCGCTACGGACTGAACACGTCCGGCACTTAAGCCTCTAGCAACTTTTTGCCATAAAAAAGGTGAAAGTTTATAACCAACTAAACGATCCAAAATTCTTCTGGCTTGTTGCGCATCTACTAAATTCATATCTATGTCTCTAGGATTTTTCAAGGCTTCTTCTACGGCTTTTGGGGTTATTTCATGAAAAGTTATCCTTTTGGTTTCTTGATCTTTTAAATTTAAAGCCTTGGTTAAGTGCCAGGCAATAGCTTCACCTTCTCGATCTTCATCAGTTGCCAGAATAACATTGGCAGCTTTTTTAGCTAAATCTTTTAATTTGGTTACTTGTTTTTTGGCTTTAGTCGGGATAACGTATTTAGGCTGAAAATCATTTTCAACATCTACGCCCAATTTACTTTTAGGTAAATCACGAACATGACCAAAGGAAGACTCCACTTTGAAGTCTTTGGGTAAAAATTTTGTAATTGTTTTAGCTTTTGTTGGTGATTCAACTATAACTAATGATTTTGACATTATTTTTAATTTAATATTACTATAATTAATTAATAGTATTAATAACAAGCTTTAAGATTTTTGTCAAATTTAATTATTGACTTGATCATTTTTTTAATCTAAGATAATTTTAAAGGATAATAGTCAAAAGTAAACAAAAAGAAAAGGAGGGAATTATGTGTAGTAATGTACCAATAAATGAGTTTATCGGTGAAGTTGAAGATCTGTTGTTTGTTATAGATATGGATTTAGATAAAATTTCTCAATCTATGGATAATCAAGAGAAGATTGCCCCTGAAGTTTTTAATAATCTTTACCGAAATTGGAATTACTTAAAAGGTCTTTTTAGTCTGTTTTATTTTCAAGAATGGCAAGCAATCTCCTCAGCTTTAGAAAATCTTTTTAATCTCCTAAGCAAACGTGAGTTAAAGATCAAAAAGGAGATAATTGATTTAACTAAGCAAGTTGTAAGTGCTTTAAAAACCAGTCTTCAGTCAAATGAAAATCAAATAACGACTGTTAATGAATTATTGGAACGAGCAAAAAATTTGGATTCCAGTAAGAATTGAAATTGACTCTGTTGATGATGAAGAATTTCTGGTTTTTAATAAGCAAGGCCAGATAAAAAAGGATTTATCTTAACAAGATAAATCCTTTTTCATTTTAATAAAATATAATTTTGCCCGCTGATATTTTTTACCAATCCTTTCATTTCCATTAAACTTAAAGTACTGCCAATTTGGGCGGCTGGCAGACTGGTTTGTTTGATTATTTGATCGATGTGCGTTGGTTCTTTTGATAAATTTTGTAAAATAATTTTTTCTTCTTCGCTTTCCGGTAAAATTTTTTGATTGGAAACATAATTTTTCACTTCTTGTAAATTTAATTCTTCCAAAATATCCTGGTAAGTCGCGACCAGTTTGGCGCCCTTTTGAATTAATTTATTAGTACCGATAGATTGCTGATTATACAATGAGCCTGGTACAGCAAAGACTTCTCGGTTTTGTTCAAGTGAATGCCAGGCAGTGATTAAAGAACCTGAACTGCCAGCTGCTTCAATGACTAAAGTTCCCAAGCAAAGTCCGGCAATAATCCTGTTTCTAGTCGGGAAATTATGTTTTAAAGGCATGGTACCGATTGGGAACTCAGAAATTATAGACCCATTATTAGCCAGAATATTTTGCGCCAAATATCTGTTACTGCTGGGATAAATACTTGTCTGGTCAATACCGCTGCCTAAAACAGCAATTGTTTGCCCCTTGGTTTCTAAAGTTGCTTGATGAGCCAAAGCATCGACACCGATCGCCAGTCCACTGGTAATGGTAAAACCGTTTTGGACCAGTGGTTTAATAATTTCGGGGGTAATTTGTTTACCGTAATTAGAAATTTTTCTGGTACCGACAACAGCTAGATTAAATTTTGTATTTAAATTTTTTAAATTGCCTTTAATATATAATAAGGCCGGCGGATTAAAAATTTCTTTTAAAAGTTTTGGATAATTTTCACCGGCAATGGTAATAACTTGAATATTTTCGGTTTGTAATTTAGCTAATTCTTGATCCGGATTAATTTGACTTTTAATAGTTAAAAATTCCTCAATAATTTTATCTTCTAAGCCAGCTTTTTGCAATTCTAAAAAAGAAGCCTGCCAGGCTGCTCGCATAGTTGAAAAATAAGTATATAATTTTTTAAACCGGTTAGCGCCTATTTTGGAAAATTGTGAGAAAGCTAGCCAGTATTTTAAATCATGATTCATTTCATAATAATTAGGTTTTATTTAAATATAGCATATTAGCATATCTTGACAAAGCTTTTTTAATATGCTATAATGTGATAATATGAGTTTGAAAATTTAATATTCAGGGATCTACTTGCCAGCCGGCAGGTGAATGAGGCACCCTCCTTCCTCTTAGTAATCGGCCATAAGTTAGGGCCAGTTGCCTAGTGTAACGAGCCCTACGCTGGTAGGTAGTACTCTGGATGTTAATAACAAAGAGCTTTGAGCATAGGGTTCAGGGCTTTTTT
>WJKP01000010.1 GCA_014729025.1 Candidatus Buchananbacteria bacterium | reverse complement strand
CCATATTTACTGGTAGCCAAATTACGAACATCAGCTATTTTACTTTTGATTTGTTCGCTATATTCGGGATCCAAGGGCATTGGCCATAATAATTCATTAACTTCTTCGCCTAATTCATGAAGTTTATCAATCAATCTTGATTCATTACCAAAAAGACCAGCGCGCTGAGTGCCCAAAGCAATCATGCAAGCACCGGTTAAAGTCGCCAGGTCAATTACACTTTGTGGTTTATATTTTACAGCATAACTCAAAGCATCAGCTAAAATAATTCGTCCTTCAGCATCCGTATTCAAAACTTCTATTGTTTTTTTATTCATAGCTTGCAAAATATCACCTGGTTTATAAGCCGTCCCGGAGGGCATATTTTCACAAGCCGGAATTAAAGCGATAGCATTAGTTTTTAAACCCAGCTGACTAACAGCTTTCATTAAACCTAAAACTGCGCCACCACCTGACATATCCATTTTCATCTCATCCATACCCTCGCCCGGTTTCAAAGAAATCCCACCTGAATCAAAAGTAATTGACTTACCGATAAAAATAATTGGTTTTTTATTTTTTGGGGCAGTTAAATATTCTAAAATAATAAATCGGGGAGTATGCTGAGAACCAGCACCAACCCCCAAAATACCGCCCATACCTAATTTTTTCATTTCAGCCGCTCCCAAAATTTTAACTTTTAAATTTTTATTTTGTTCAGATATTTTTTGCGCCTGATCAGCAAAATATTTAGGTGTAACTTTTTGAGCCGGCTGATTATTTAAATCACGGGTATAGTTAATCGCCTGACCAATAATACACATATCATCAATAATTTTATTTAATTTGGGAATTTCTTTTAAATTTAACAAATTAACCTTTTCGATATTAACGGCTTCTTTTTTAGAACTTTGGTATTCATTAAATTTATAAGAGCTTAAATAAAAATACTTAATTAATAAAGTTAATAAATGTTCAGTATCTTTAAATTTTTTAATTAAAAATTGTGGCCAATACAAATCAAATTTTAAAATTTTCTTGGTTTCCAAAACTTTGACCAAATTGGTAATTGATTTTGCCAAATTATTAATTTTAAAATGCTGGCTTTTACCTAAACCGACCAAAATTAATCTTTGAGTTTGCTTGTTATCAAAAACAGGATAAACTAAAATATCATCGCCTTTACCTGTAAATTCTTTTTTTATTTTACTTAAAATTTCTTTATATTGATTAATAACCGGTAAATTCTGATCTTCAAAGCCAAAAATTATAAGATCATTAAACTGCTGCTCTTTTTTAATTGTAAATTCTATATTCATATTATTGTTTATTAATTGTAATTGAAATTTTTTGACCATTAATATCAAATTCTGTCTCAGCTTGGCCTTCAATTAACTCTTTAGTTAAAGTACTGTTTTTAATCTCATGGTTAAATTCATTTATCGTTTTTTCAAGTTCTGCTGAATCAGTTTGATAATTTACCGTAACTAAATCATTAATACTTAAATTTTGTTTTTTTCTTAAAGCATTAATATTTCTAATCAATTCTCTCGCATGTCCTTCTAATTGTAGTGGTTCATTCATAGTAATATCCAGACAAACTTTAGTATTTTCATCAGCACCTAATTTAAAATTATCACCTTCCGGGAATTCATTGCTGACAATTATTTCCTTAACATTAACCTCGCCTTTAATCAGATAAAACAAATCTTCAGGCAATGATTTTTTGGTAATATATAATTTACCTAAAGGCTGTCTGATCTTTATACCGGCTTCTGCTCGAACAGCCAGAGCTTGTTCAATAATTTTCCTGACTGTTTCCATTTGCTCCAATAATTTTGTATCAATTAATTCCGCAGCGATTTCCGGCCAATCTTCCAAATGAACGCTGTCTTTTTCAGCTTTTAATTTTCTATAAATATCTTCTGAAACAAAAGGTAAAAAAGGTGCTGAAACTTTACATAAATCGGTTAAAACATATTTCATTGTACTTAAAGCTAGTTTTTTATCATTTTCATCATCCCCTTTAAATCTTTCACGGCTTCTTCTCAAATACCAAGTTGATAGTTCATTAATAAAATCCAGAATTGGCCGTGAAGCTCTGGTCAGATCAAAATTATCCATTTCTTCAGTAACTTGTTTAATTAATAAATTTAATTTTGCGACAATCCATTTATCCAATGGATTAATTAAATTATCAGGCTTAAACTGTTTATCAAAATCAATACTTGATTCATACAAAGCGTAAAAACTGTAAATATTATTCAAAAGCATAACTGTTTTTCTTAAAGTTTCTTCTACTAACCTATCAGAGAACCGATAATCTTCACCAATCGGAGTTGAAGTTAATAAAAAATAACGAACAGCATCAACACCGGTTTTATCAAATAAAACCCTGGGCTCAGTATAATTTTGTAAACGTTTAGATAATTTTTTACCGTCTTCAGCCAAAATCAAACCATTGACTATGACATTTTTAAAAGCCGGTTGATTAAATAAAGCGGTTGCCAGAACATGCAAAGTATAAAACCAGCCCCTGGTTTGATCCAAACCTTCGGCAATAAAATCAGCAGGAAAACCTGATTCAAATTTTTCTTTATTGGCAAACGGATAATTATACTGGGCATAAGGCATTGCCCCAGATTCAAACCAGCAATCAAAAACTTGCTCAACCCGAGTCATTTCTCCGCCGCACTCAGTACAATCAAATTTTACATCATCAATATAAGGACGATGCAAATCTTTAAGATCTTTTTTGCCTAATTCTTCTTTACTGCCGATTATTTTTAAATTTTCACATTTATTACATTGCCAAACCGGTAAAGGCGCGCCCCAGAAACGATTACGAGAAACATTCCAATCTTTAGCACCTTCCAGCCAATTACCAAACCTACCCTCTTTTAAATGTTCGGGTACCCAGCGAATACCTTCATGTTTAAGACTGCTGGGATCAGTTAATAATACTTTATTATTATTATAAATTAATTTATCTTGAATTTCAGTTACTGCCACAAACCAAGCTTCCAACGCATAATAAATCAAGGGTGAATCACATCGCCAGCAAAAAGGATAGTCATGTTCTATGGTTTCTTCCAATCCGGAAATTAAGACTCCTCTATTTTTCAATTCTTCCATAATTAACGGATCAGCTTGTTTCACAAATTTACCAGCCCAAGGTTCGACTTCCTGATTAAATTTACCTTCCGGATCAACCGACAGGATAATTGGTAAATTATTTTTCAAACCAATCTCCATGTCATCTTCACCAAAAGCCGGCGCAATATGGACGATACCAGAACCGTCTTCGGTTGAAACAAAATCAGCCTCTATAACAAACCAAGCTTTTTTATCCACCTTATCGTTATAAAAATCAAAAACCGGTTCATATTGCCAGTCTTTTAATTGGCTGCCTTTATAATATTCAACTATTTCAAAATCACTATAATATTTATCAATTGCTTCCAATCGCGCCTTAGCCAGAATCAAAAACTCTCTATCAATTTTTATTTTGACATAATCAATATCAGCACCAACAGCCAAAGCCACATTAGCCGGTAAAGTCCAAGGCGTAGTTGTCCAAACCAAAAAGCTGGTATTTTCTTCGCCTTTAATTTTTACCTTAAAATAAATCGAAGGATCATGTGCTTTAGCATAACCTTGATTAACTTCAAAATTGGATAAAGGTGTACCGCAACGAGGACAATAAGGTGATACGCGATAACTTTTATAAATTAACCCTTTATTAAATAATTCTTTAAAAACCCACCAGACTGATTCAATGTATTCGTTATCCAAAGTCGAATATTGATTGGAATAATCAGCCCAACGGCCGATTCTTTTAAAAATATCTTTCCACTCATCAACACAACGAAAGACTGAAGCGGCACAAGCTTCATTAAAAATTTTAATACTGTCATATTCATTTTTGCCTAATTTTAAAATCTCTTTTTTGGATTTGATTTCTTTTTCTTTTTCAATTAAATTTTCAACGGGCAAACCATGACAATCCCAGCCAACTGTTCGTTCAACTTTATAACCGCGCATTGTCCAATATCTGGTCACCGTATCTTTTAAAGCAGACGCCAAAATATGCCCATAATGCGGCAAGCCAGAAGCAAATGGAGGCCCATCATAAAATGAAAAAACAGGAGCATCTTTTCGTTGCTCAATTGATTTTTCAAATATTTTATTTTCTTCCCAAAATTTTATTAATTCTTCTTCTTTTTGGGCAAATTGTGACTTTTCTTCTGGCATAAAATTATATTTATTTTTTTATTATTCAATATTCATCATTTTAGCTAAAATTGCCTAAAAAGTCAAAAATAAAAACGAACCACAAATGTGGTCGTTTTATAGTCACCTCCTCATTGTATTCCTCGGTGCCTTCGCTCACAGTGTTGTAAACACCCTGAGCCCTGAACGGAGTGAAGGGCTGTCATTTCCTCACTATCGTTCGTCAATGACTTCGGTAAAGGGTCAAAGACACTGAGGGATTAACGAAGTTAAGACCGAAGTGTGGACCCGACAGGACTCGAACCTGCCACCTCCTCGGTGCAAACGAGGTGCTCTACCAGATGAGCTACGGGCCCTAAATTAAAAATATCGCTCACGAACTAAATCAATTATAGCAAAAATTATTTTATAAGTCAATATATGTTTTTAAAATTTTTACTTGCAATAGTTATCCACAAAAAATTTATTTTAAAAATTTTTTTATTTTTGATATGTTGTTATAATTAATATATAAATCAAAACTTAATAAAGGTCACTCTTATATAAAATTTAATTAATTAATTCTAAACAAATGCCAGTCAAGAAAAAAGCGACCCCAAAAAAGGCAGCGCCTAAAAAGAAAACCGCCAAGAAAAAAACTGCTCCAAAGAAAAAAGTCGCAAAGAAGACAACCAAGAAAAAAACTACTCCTAAAAAAGGGATGGCTAAGAAAACCACAAAGAAAAAAACAACCAAGAAAAAAGCTGCCCCAAAGAAAAAAAAGAAATAAAAAATAAACCCCTCTTACGAGCAACGCAAGGGGGGCTTATTTTTTTAGATAATTATTTTATTTTTCTTAGCAAAAATAAAGCTCCATATAAAAAAGGTGTGTCCAGTAAAGCAATTAAAATTTTGAGAGTCCATTGCCCCAGAATTAATGGCATGACAGGGAAAACACCATAAAAAGCAATTATAATAAAAATGACAGAATCAATCAGCTGACTAATAATTGTTGAGGAATTATTTCTAAGCCATAAATGTTTGCCATTAGTTTGCTTTTTAAACCAAGCAAAAAGCCAAATATCATGATGTTGAGAAATTAAATAAGCAATAAAACTAGCTATAATAATTCTAGGGGTCAAAGCCAAGACTTGGGAAAATTTATCAGCAAATTCTTGAGCATAAGCTGCTGCCGGCCAGAAAATCACCAAATATAAAGTTATAATAAAAATCAAATTTGCTAAAAACCCGGCCCAAACAGCTTTACGCGCTTTCTTGATGCCCCATTTTTCTGAAATTAAATCTGTAATAAAAAATATTAATGAAAATACAATAACACCAGCAGGCACGGTCAATGGTCCCAAAACAACAATTTTTGTAGCAAAAATATTGGCTAATACGGCTAATACTGCTACTAAAGAAATCGCGTATTCAACTCCATATTTTTGTGCCAAGATAGCAACCCCGATACAAATAATAAAAGTAAAAACTATCCATAATAATAAAATGATCATTTGCATAATTTTTATATTAAACTTTTTTGCATTGCGCCTCGTTCTTCATCATCTTTATAAATTTGGACTTTACCATAAACTCCGTCATATCCTGGTTCAATATGTAATTCACCATTGCGGACTCTTTTAATAGCTTCGACTATCTCTGGCTTGGTAATTTGTTTTAATTTAGTTAATTCTTCATCAAGCAAAATCTCAAATTCACTAGCGCCCTTGGCTATCATATTAAAATATTCTTCCTGAACCTTTTTTGAACTTTTGCCGACATTAAATGATTCGGCAATTATTTCCTGCAAAGGAACTAAACTTTTATAAGGCACTTTATCTTTACCGTCATTGTTACGATCAGCCAATTCATCTACCCGATTTAAAACTCCCACCGTTAAAGGCTTTTTACAAACAGGACAAATTCCCTTGTTCTTTTTTGTTTCAGAAGGTTCCATAGAAATACCGCATTTGGCATGGCCATCAACATGATACTTACCTTCTTCAGGATAAAATTCAATTGTGTATTTAAATTTAGATTTATCACGATTTTTTAAAGTATTATAAAATTCGTCGTATAAAGGCTTCTCCCAATCAAACACATTGGCTTCCCGGCCCAAGTTTGGTAATGAGTGAGCATCAGAATTTGAGACTAAAACGACTTTATCTAAATAAGACCAGTCCCAGTTCATGGGTGGATCAGAAGACAAACCCGTTTCAATCGCATAAATTTTATCAGCGTATTCAGCAAAACATTCTTCAATTGAATCAAAACCTGACTTGGAACCAAAAATAGAAAACCATGGTGTCCAGGCATGTGCCGGAACAATTATTGCTTTTTCATTGATCTCAAATACAATTTTAGCAAGTTCAATTGAACTTAAACCAATGATTGGTCGGCCATCTGATTTTAAGTTACAACCAGCTTTTTCTAAAGTTTGATTAAATTGTTCAACATTTTTAATCTCTGGGAAATATATATTATGATGGACTCTTCTGCACATATCACCTTGTTTATAAATACAAGAAATCTCAGTCCCAAGAATAAAAAAAATGTCATGGTGAGGCTCTCGAACCATGACCTTATCTTTTAACTTGAAAAATCCATTATCAAGTGGTTCCAAGCTCTCTTTAATATGTTTTAACCACTGCGGATGTGTAAAATCAGAAGTCGCCACTAAATTAATACCTTTATACTGACACCATAAATCAATATTAGGCAATGTTAATTCTTTTGAACATGCCCGTGAATATTTGGAGTGAATATGTAAGTCAGCGATTATTCTCATAAAATAATATTAATATTAAAATATTAACATTATTCTTCTTAAAATTCAAAAGTTATAACAAAAAAGCACCACCATGGGTCGGGGTGGCATCCTAAGCGTCGTTATCAAAACAAAAAAGATACCATTTTCACTAGCGCATATGCCACCCAGCAGTTTTTGTGGTACTTTTTGTTGCCCAAAAGTACCGAAATCAACCAGTTTAACATTTTTGTTTGAGAAAAGAAAAACCCCGCACTTTCATAAGAAAGTGCGGGGTAAGGGTACAAGATTACAAGTTTAAAGTTTACTGAGAAACTGCGCGAGCCCGCAAGTCCGCATAGGATCCGCCAGGGCGGTAGTAGTGAACGCGGACCCTGCCGACGTGAAAGCGGACGTGAGGCACATGACCATGAGGAGAACGAGAGCCCGAACAGAGCGTGAAGTTCTCAATATCCAAATGCTTGCCGGTCTGCCAATGGTAGAAAAGTTCCAAAAGCAATCTTTCCTCTAGAGTAATGCCCTTGATACATTCCTCATCGCAATCATTGGCCGACTTACT
>WJKP01000059.1 GCA_014729025.1 Candidatus Buchananbacteria bacterium | reverse complement strand
AGTTTATCAATTGTTTATTGAGCCCAAAGGTAGACATTTAGTTAAGAAAGATCAATGGAAAGAGGATTTTTTGAAAGAAATTACGGAAAAACACAAAGGTAAAGTCCTAACATTTATAAAAACCAAAAAATATAAAATTATTGGTTTGCCATTTTATAATAGCAAGAATGAAAATGAGTTTAAGGAGAATTTATTTGAGGCGGTGAAATAAATAATAAATACATATGAATAAAAAACATTTAATAACAATTTTTTCTATTATATTTACCATTTTCATTTTTTATTTGTGTTTTATTGGATATCCAACTATTGCTTTGATTATAGTTATTGTTGTTTTAATGGGAGGTGGTCTTATTGATTTGATGTTGAAAAATAAGAAATTAGAAAAAGAAAATAAGGAATTAAAACGAAAACAGCAATAATAATACTCGATATTATGTGATATTTCTTCTTCTTCTTGCCTCAGCCGCATGATTTTTTTAAAGAAGCCCCATCCTGGGAGATTTTGATAGTTTATCCATAAAATGCTAGGCTTTAAATATACGATTAATTTTTTTTTATGAGAAAATATTTAATAGATGCTTGTGTTGTACATGGATGGTTAAATATGAAAGATAAGTATCATAATTCGTGTAAAAGATTTATTACTGACCATTTGGATAAAGAATTATTTTTCCCTATGCATGCATTATTTGAAATACATGCAGCACGTTCGAGAAGACTAAAGGGGAATTCATTTGTTGGTTTACCTGGGACATATAAATAGAAGATTTTTTGATGAGTGTCAAAGAAGAAATTTATTCTCTTTTTTTAAGGAATTAAAGGGATCAGATTTAATTTATGCATGCATAGCAAAGTTGGATGGATTTACTTTAGTTACTTGTGATAATGATTTTGATAAATATCATAAAGATATTAAGTTATTAAAAATCAAATAAATATGAATATACCAGAATGGACGAACAAAATTAACGCATATATTTGGGTCTGTATTGCTTCTGTTCTATTAATATCATTATCAATAATCTATACAGACAAGTATATCCTTCTTTGGATATTGACTTATCTATACGGGTTGATTGGTTTCGCTAATAATATTGGCTTAGCACAGTATCCTAGGATTAAAAAAGTACTCTCGGTATTTTTATTTATAGGGTATGTTGGTTCTTTTTCATTAGCTTTTTGGTTGATTTATTATTGAGTGATTAATTATTCTAAACGTATAGTAATTAATTTTTAACGCCTCCCACCCTCGGGAGATCTATACCTATAAAAAGATGGGGTTTTAATAACGATGGATAAATACTATGACCCAATACTACAACCCCCAACGCACAAAAAATCTTTATGACGCAAAATCAAAAAAACCTTTTAAATTATCAAGGTCAAAAATTGATTTGTTTTTAAGTTGCCCCCGCTGTTTTTATCTTGACAGAAAACTGGGCGTCGGCCGTCCGCCCGGATTTCCGTTTAATCTTAATTCCACAGTTGATGAACTGTTGAAAAAAGAATTTGACGAACATAGAATAAAAAACAAACAGCATCCATTGCTAAAAAAATATAAAGTTGACGCCAAACCCGTGGCCCATGATAATCTTGATATTTGGCGTGAAAATTTTAAAGGCGTTCAGTATTTGCATGAGCCCACCAATTTTATAATCACCGGAGCCATTGATGATTTATGGCAGGATTCAAAAGGTAATTATTTGGTTGTTGATTATAAGGCGACCAGCAAGCAAGAACCGGTCACAAAGCTGGATAAACCCTGGATGGACGCCTATAAAAGGCAAATGGAGATTTATCAGTGGCTGTTAAGAAAGAACGGCTTAAAGGTGTCAAATACCGGATATTTTGTTTATTGTAATGGCCGAAAAGACAGAAAAGCTTTTGATGCTAAACTGGAATTTGAAGTGGTTTTAATTCCGTACAAAGGAAGCGATAAATGGCTTGAGCAGACCATTAAGGATATGTATAAGACTTTACGCAGTAAGAAAATTCCAAAAGCTGATGCGGATTGTGATTATTGCGCGTATATTAAATCAGTTAATAAATATTGATAAAAAATGGATTAACATTTTTATTACGGAAAGATAATTAATTCTATGGCCCTCCACCCCCTTGATCATGGAACACTGGATCACATATCAGGGAACATGGAGCAACATAGCACGCAACATGAAACATGGAACATCCTAACAAAATATTCTTAATCAACTTAAACATATGCAAACCTACATTTTTAAGATCAACCTAAAAGACAATCCTAAAATTATCCGAAAAATAGAGATTTTGGGAAATTCCAGTTTATATATATTCGCTGAAGCGATTATAGACGCTTTTGATTTTGACTTTGACCACTGCTTCGGCTTTTTCAGCGATACGTCAAAAAATTATTTGCACTCAACTAAGCAATATGAGCTGTTCGCAGATTTGGAAGATCAAGGCATTGAGCCGGTTGATTCGGGCAGCGTAAAAAAGAACAAAGTTAAAGATGTCTTCAAAAAGGCAGGTGAAGAAATGCTATTTCTATTTGATTATGGCGATAACTGGAAATTTATAGTCAATTTTGAAAATTTCGGCGAGAAAATTAAAGGTAAAAAATATCCCAAATTAATAGAATCAAAAGGCAAAGCGCCAAAACAATATTAAATTTTTTATACATT
>WJKP01000058.1 GCA_014729025.1 Candidatus Buchananbacteria bacterium | reverse complement strand
TTAAAAATTAATGTTCGAATATTTAATACTGCTTTAAATAAATATTTACCATATTACAATAACGAAAGATTGCATATGGGTATTGATTTTAAAACCCCCAATTATCTTATCAAGTGTTTCCAAGCTATTGGTTAGAAAACGTCCTTGTTATTGATTTGAATTAATTGATTAGAAAATAAAAAATCGCCTTTGATTTTTAACCGCAGGCGATTTTTTAGCTAGTTTTTAACCAGATTATTTGGCATTACTGGTGCTGGCACTAGCTGATTTTAGCCAGCCTCCTAGCATTTTACCGACTGAAGACAAGCTTTCTTGAATTTGTTCATATTTTTCTTCTTTCATGGTTTGTAAGCCTTTGGCCATGTCAACAAACACTTTTAAGGTGTCCAGTTTTCTGACTGCCTGGCGTAAAGTTTGTGATTTTTCAGCTTTCGCCTGGCGAGTGGCAATAACCACTAGTTCAAGGATTTCCAATGTAGTGATTTCGGCACTTTTTCTTAACGTGTTTTCGTCATTTTTAGAAACTTCGGAAGTTTGTTTGTATAGCTCATAAAGCCTGTCCAAAAGCGGGAATTTTTCAGAAAAGTTGTCTAAAATGTCTTTTTGTTTTTGCATAATTTTTTAAGTTAAAGTTTTTAAGTTTTGTTTTTGTTTTTTTGTGTTAAAATAACACGTTTTAAGGCTAAAATTAGCCTTTTTGTTTTTGATTATTTAGTTGTCAAAGGACAAATATATATTCTAGAATATAGTAAATACTTGACAAGCTGTCAAATTTATGATAATATATGATATTAAGGTTTTCTTGATAATAACCCAAGAAAAGGAGGGATTATAATGTCCACAAAAGAAAAAGGAAGAATTTTGGAAGCAATGTACAGTATGAGGTCCTGTCGTCAGTCTCCTTGGTTCGTAGAGATTTCGGCTTATTTGCTGGAAAAAACTCATTCTTTCCCCCGGGTTTTTTGCCTGGTGGTGAAGGCCACAAGGCGGCTGGTCAAGACAATGCCCGAGAGTAAGAGAACCGCCCTTTGCCGGGCAAGTGGAGTGGTTTTTTAGGCCACACTTTCGAAAATATGTGTCGGGCTGTAGCGCAGTCTGGTAGCGCACCTGCTTTGGGAGCAGGATGTCGTCGGTTCAAATCCGACCAGCCCGACCATTAATTTATTTTCATCCTCGGGATTTCCCGGGGTTTTTTATTTGAATTGACAAAGTTGAAAATATATGCTAATTTTAAAGATCTTGGTAATTAAGGAGGTGATTTTTGTGGCTGAGAAAGCAAACCGATATTATTTAAAATTATTGTCGTTTGGCAGGCGTTTATTTTTTAAAAGTAATTCGATTATTATTGTCAGAGAGTGGCCATTATTTCTTTTGCTGCAAATAATATTTTTGCGACGCGATTATATCAGAAATGTTTGCTGTTATTGTCAGAAAACCTTGGGATTTAATCGTTCCAGCCGGACAGGTGACAGCGGTGATATGTGTCTGCCTTGTCTTTTTAAGCAGCATCCTGATATTTATTTTGACATGAAAGAAGCCGGGCAATTAAGCCAAGAGAAAATTGATGAGGCGGAAAAGCCTTTATTGATCAAGCCTTAGGAAAATCCTGGGGCTTTTTTGTTTTTAAAGAACCAGGTTTAAATATTAATTTTAGAGTAGCAACTAATTTATTCGTTATATCTGCTATAAATAAATTCTCAACTGCTTATTTTTTGTGGTTTCTTTTTGTAAAAAATTGCCATTAAACTGATTGCTAGAAAAATTGCTGTTGGGATTAAATAATTTAAAACTTGGTTTGATTTTATATTTTGGGAAATTTTCAAATTTTCATCAGCCTGATTAATCTCTTGATTTTTAATAAAATCATCATTAGAACGGGGTAAAATTTGATAAATATCATCATTTTGACTGACAATCCCTGTAATAGTTAAATTATCACCTTCTTTAAAATTACTTTTGGTTATTTTAGTTTTTTGCTTGATATAAATTTCCGCTTCACCTGTTTCATCTTGTACATAAAACCTGGACCCTGATTTTTCAATCAATTGACCTTGAATTTGAACTAAATAACCTTCAATTTCTTCGCCAATTTCATTTATCATTATTTGTTTTGCTTCAGGTGAGCCTTGATTCTCAAGAATGGTTAAATCATCTTTGCTTGAAAGTTTTATTCTTTTTTCACCTTTTGATTCACTTATTTCGCCTGCAACATCAACCAGATCACCAATTTTTAATTTAGGCCAGTCAGCTTTATACATATATAGCTGAATACCTGCACTGTTTTTTAGATTTAAATACATGGTTGTTTTGCCAAACGTATTAGGTAAAACAGAAACAATCCCTTTAGTCTTAATTTTTGTTTTTAAAGTCAAATTTTTAGCTTGATCCAATTTAACTTCTAAAATTGGCTGCTCATTATTTTTGGTTTGACTTTTAATCTTTGAATTTTTTGTGTCAGCAGTTTCTTCATCGGGATTGGAGATTTTAATTTTGTGAACTTCTTTAACTTCAAATTCTTGATCACTGATAATTAATTGTATTTGATAATCGCCTTTTTCAGCGAATTGATGAGTAAATATGGGATTGGGATAAATTTGATTTTCAATTTGCCAGTTGAAAGCCAAATCATCGTTTTCAAGATCATAAGAATCAGAGGCATCACAGGTAACAGTTTCATTCATTAGGATTTTTTTAGGGCAAGTAAATTCAATGATTGGTGGATGATTCATTAAATTAATAATATTGGCTTGCCCTTTGGTGACTGTAGCTGTCCAGTGCCAGTCGCCTATTTTGTCTATGGCAAAACTGGCATTTTCGTTTAATTCAGGTTCTTCAGAATATTTGATTGTTTGAATCGTTTTATTTCCCGGCGAGATCAATTTAATAGTTTCTTTATCATTATTAAGGGCCAGGCCGCTGATTTTTCTTGTGATTACAAAATATTGAGTCGGTTTAATTATGGTTGAGGAAAAATCAGCGGCCTTAATTTTATAATTATTTTTATCAGCATCTTGAATTTGCCAGCTGGTTAAATTTATTTCCTGCTCGCCAATATTTTTTAATTCAATAAATTCATAATGCGAATCAGCGCCCAAAGGGTTAGGATAAATTTCATTAATCATAATAATTTTTTTATAATCCAATTTTTCTTTTTTATCTTCTTGAGCAGGACTGGAATCAAAATCATCTTCTGTTTCATTTTGCGGTAGAGTAATTAAATTTGATTCGTTTTTAGTCGGAGTTTGAGTAACAGCAAAATCATTCAAATAATTATTAGTGTTATAGCCGTCACTAATCCGAGCAGTTGACAAAGGATCAGTGGCAGCCGGAGCATTATTGGAATTATTTTCCCAGTCACCATAAAAAACAGTATCAATCATTGTTTCATTATTATTTTTTAAAATGATTACATCACCTGAATTATTTAATTTGCCGCTGCTTAATTCAATAATATGAAATGATTGCGAATCAATAGTTTCTTTTAAATTTATTGTAGCGCCAGAACCTTCCTCAATGGTCCAGTCAGTCAAATCAACGGCAAAAGAATTAGTATTATAAAGTTCAATCCATTCAGATTCATTACTAATCGGATCAGACACAAACTCATTGATTAAAATTGTACCAGGCGATATAATTATTGGTTCATCTTCTGTTTCTTCTATGTTTTGATCATCATTTTCATTAGTTATATTTTCTTCGGTTTCCTCTTGAGTTTGTCCGTCTTCATTTGCTTGATCAAATTGATTAGCTTGTCCCGCACTATGACTATCAGCATGAATTTGCCAATTAATTTCACTATAATCATTTAAATCCAGATTAATTTTTTGTAATGAAGTATCGGGACAAGGCAGATAAGTAAAAATTTCAATTATTTCATCAATTTCATTAATTAAAGCGATTTCTTCTCCCTCTTCTTTTAAAGACGACCAAGAACTGTCTATAATGGTACCGTTAAAATCAGGATTATCCTGCAAAAAATTTTCTGGCACGTCAGCAATAATAGCATATTCTTGCGCCTCAATAATTAGATCACCCTGAAATACATTTAATCCATGATTTGTTTCATTTTCATAAAATTTCCAATCAGTTAAATCAATCGGTTCTGAACTTTTATTATAAATTTCCAGCCATTCAAAATTACTGGGCAGGTAAGCGCTGATTTCACTGATAATAATTTCCTGATCTAAGGCATGAGTTGTTGGCGGGCAAATAAAAAATCCTAACATGACCAAAGTTAGGACTGCTAATTTTTGTTTTTTATTTTTCATATTTTTCCCCCTATTAGTCTTTTTTTAAAAAAAGACTATTAATTTTATTTTTATTTTTATCAGTTTGAGCTGATATTTTTAGCATATTAAGGTATTAATTTTTGGTCAATAAAATTTTTTATAAAATTTTGTCAAAGCGATTTAGAAAATTTTTCCACATTTTAGCAATAAAAAAATCAGCATTATGTTTGTTTTTTACATTTTTTATAATGCTGATTTTTTATGATTTTTTGTTAAAAAAAATTAACAAAGAAAAAATATTTTGTGGATAAAATCAATTTTAAAATTATAAAACAGAGTCTTTGGCTGCCTTAGCCACTCTGAATTTAACAACTGTTTTAGCCGGGATTTTAATGGTTTCGCCAGTTGCTGGGTTTCTGCCCATTCTGGCTTTTCGTTTTTGTTTAACCAGTTTGCCAATACCTTTGATGGTAAATTCACCATTTTTTTTGACTTCTTTTAAAGCCAAATCAGTCATTGCTTCCAAAATGTTTTTAATCTCTGATTTTTTAAAACCGGTTTCTTTGGCTAAAACATCAAGCATTTGAGATTGTGTCATTTTTGCCATTTTGCTTTTATTTAATTATTAAATAAACTATCCCCAGATAAATAAGGATAGTGATATTTTTATTATACTTTATTTTGTAAAATAAAAAAAGGCGGATTAAGCAATCCGCCTTTGATTTTTAGTTCTTCAAGGTGTTTCAAAGACCAGCTTATTGAAATCAATTTCCTTGAGATAATCAACAGAAATCGCTACAGGATTATCTGTTGTTGGGATGTAAGCAAAATGGATGCCACTGACTTGGCCGGTCAAGTTAAAAACAGGACCGCCACTGCTACCGTTATCAGTATTGGCATCGTATTCAATTAGCTGAGTATTGTCAGCAATCCAATTAGCCAGCCCATTGTTTTGGAAAAGTTGGACTATTCCACCGGTTGAGCCGACAAATTCATTAAACCCGGGGTAGCTGACAATCATGACAGAATCACTGATTTGCAAGTCAGTGTAGTTATTTGTGTCCAGGCTGATCGCCTGAGTATTGCTTGTCTCTACCTGCAAAAGGGCAATATCACGTTCAGTTAAGCTATGGATTCCGGTTATATACCTGTCTTCAGGTAAAAAATGGTTTTCATCCAGCGAATCAGTGGCCGGGTATTTGGCATAGAGTTGATAATAGATGGTGTCGCCCGGGCTGGTTTGGGTTTCGGTAAGGAAATAAAATTCCGCAACATGCAGATTAGTGGCAACTATGTCATCAGCCACCACAAAACCAGTACCATGCCCGTAATCTTCACAGTAATTGGCCACCAAATAACATCTTTCAATGACAACCATGGGAATCGATTTAATATTGGCTTGATAAATAAGTTCCCAGGGATTGGACTGACCGGTATTTCCGTTGGTCGGCTGAGGCAAATCAACCTTAAAACGATCATCATGGTCTTCAGCCGTACCACAATTGAAAAAAAATAAACTGATTATCAGCAGCCAGCTTATACTGAACAATTTTACTTTCATTTTACCCTCCTTTTTGATTTATGATTATTTTTAAATGGGCAAATCCTTGAATATTTTAGTATATAGAAAAAAACAGCTTTTGTCAAGATAATGGATTGATAAGATTAATAAACTATTAAATTAAGGAGAGACTACAAGACTCTATTTTTATAAGATTAAGCTTGTCGTGTCTCGTTTTTTATTGACAAAATTTAAAATATACGATTAGAATATTATATAATATAAAAAAGACAATTATGCACTTATATAGTTATTTAAGTTAACTTAAGAATTTATGGCAGAAGCAGATCAAAAATTTATAGAAGGTTTAGTTAAAATGCTGGTTAATAACCCTAAAAAAGTTAAAGTTGACCGTATGGTTGATGAAAAAGGTGTTTTATTAACCATTGATGTTGATCCGGAAGATTTGGGCAGTTTGGTTGGCAAGCAGGGCAGAAATATCAATGCGTTACGGCATTTGGCCAGAATGATTGGCTTGAAAAATAAGTCGTTTGTCAGCATTCGGCTTAATCAGCCTGAAAAATGAATCTTCGAAGACAGAAAAACAACCTTTAATAAGGTTGTTTTTCTGTTTGCAGTTTTTTATTTTATAATTCAATAATTTGTTCAAATTTAGGCACTTCAGAGTCAATATTTAATTTGGATTCAACACTTTTTCTAAGTGATTCAGCGGCTTTTCTTTCCCCTTGGACCGGAAAAACCTTTTTAATTGGTTTTTTGATTTGGCTGATAAAATCCAATAATTGATTTTTATCAGCATGAGCCGAATACCCGCCGATTGCCCTGATTTCGGCTTTGTTTTTAACATGTTGACCTAAAATTTTCACGACTGGTATGCCTTCTAAAATTTTACGGCCCAAAGTGCCTTCCACTTGAAAACCAATCACTAAAAATAAATTGTTAGGATCAGGTAAGTATTCTTTTTCATGAAAAATAATACGGCCACCTGTTGACATACCGGATCCGGCAATAATTATTTTGGGCGGGGGAACATGTAAAATATCTTTTGATTCTTGTTTTGTCGGAGTAAAATCAAGCCCGGGAAAACTAAAAATATCATCACCGGAATTAATAATATAACGGGTTTTACGATTAAAATATTTTTGATGTTTTTTGTAAACATCAGTGATTTTAATAGCCAATGGACTGTCAATAAAAACAGGTACTCTGGGAATGCGTGCATTTTCAACCAAATCATTTAATTCATAAAGTAATTCTTGAGTACGTTCAATAGCAAAAGAGGGGATCATTAAAATACCTTTACGGCTAATAACGTCTTCAATGGTTCGTTCCAGTTTTATTTTTCTTTCTTTTCTTGATTCATGTAAACGATCGCCATAAGCTGATTCAATTACCAAATAATCAGTCCGGTCAATTTTGGCAGGCTGTTTTAATAAGGGAGTAGGCGGATTCCCCAAATCACCAGTAAAAGTTATTTTGATTTTTTTCTTGCCTTCAGTCAGCCATAATTCAACCATGCTGGAACCTAAAATATGTCCGGCTTCTTTTAAACGGAACGTAAGACTTTGATTAAGTTTTACTTTTTTATCATAATCATGCGCTTTGATTAAAGTCAGCATTTTCAATAAGTCAGTTTCTGTATATAATGGCTCCCGTTTTAATTGCAAGGCTTCTCTTTCCAAAAGCCGGCTTGAATCTGCCAAAGCTACTGCCATTAAATCACGAGTGGGCGGAGTGCAAATAATTTTACCTTTAAAACCGGCTTTGACCAGTTTGGGTAAGCGGCCGCAATGATCCAAATGCGAATGGGTAATAAAAACATAATTAATTTTCTTCGGATCATAAGGGAATTCTTCATAATTAAGATCAGCTAATTCTTCAGGGCCTTGAAACATGCCACAGTCGACTAAAATTTTAGTTTTACCGACTTCAATTAAATAATTGGCTCCGGTAACAACTTTAGCGCCGCCATAAAAATGTAAATTCATAATTTATGTGATTAGTCATTATTTACTAGACATTAGAGATTTGAACATTTAATTTTAAAATTTTTCATTAATACCGTTAACATTATTATAACATAAATTTAAAAAGGAGCGACTTAGCAGTGTGTTTGTATTTGCTAGTTGTCGCTCCTTTTTTTAGCCAAATAGCGGTAAATTACGCTGATGGGTAATGTGCAATTGGCACAATTTGCCCCTTTGTTTTTTGGCTTTTCCAGGAATTAACCTGTTTTGCAGAGAACTAAATTGTCTTGGATTTCCCCTTTTTTGTTGAAAGGTTTCAGCCCGGTCAAAGACTATATGTGTTTTGACAGGGCTTTGATTAGTCGCCTGGCATTTAACCCTCCTCCTGTTTTTTGAGCTGTGCCTGAGTAATTGGGTCAGTCGATTGTCTGCAGTCTCCTTTCTTTTTATTTTCGGCTTGATTGCCGGTTGAAGTCAGCTTTTTTCAGCGCTTTAGCCTGAGCTTCAGACAATGAAAACCATGAATAGCCCTCCTCTTTGTTTGAAAACAAAAACCAGGAAACACCTTTGCCTATATGGAGAAAAAGGAAAAATGTTTTAATATAAATATTATTAAAAATTTTAATTTTTTTGTCAACAGAAATTGTGGATATTTTTTATAAAAAAGTTAAGCAAAATTAAGAGGGGTCGCTATTTGGCGACCCCTTGGTTGGTTGATTGTTTAGCT
>WJKP01000057.1 GCA_014729025.1 Candidatus Buchananbacteria bacterium | reverse complement strand
TGATTAAAAAGATTACTTTTAATGATTTTCAAAAAACTTTAAAAAACAAACAGTTTAATAATGCTTGGCGGCGCGGTAAATTTTTAATTGCAGAATTAAAAAACGATCCCCATAAACTAATTTTTCATTTTGGCATGACCGGTGATTTTAAATATGCTAAAAAAGATAATTTAAACAAAGAAGACAAGCAATCTGCCCAATTAATTATTGAATTTGTGAATGACTATCAATTACTTTGGTTAAATCCGCGTAAATTGGGTAATGTTTATTTGGTAAAAGATATAAAGGAAATTAAAACCATAAAAGAAATGGGGCCTGAAGCTTTAAAGCTTTCTCAAAAAGAATTTTTAAGTTTATTAAACGAACATTCTACAAAAAACATCAAAGCATTTCTAATGGATCAGTCTGATATTGCAGGTATTGGCAATGAATATTCCAATGAAATACTTTTTCAGTCTGAAATAAACCCTCATATTAAAATTGAAAAATTATCTAAAGAACAAAGAAAAAAATTTTATAACACAATGAAAAAATATTTAAAAAAAGCGATTGAGCTTAAACCGCCAGATATTCATTTTCCTGATTCCTGGCTTTTGGCTCATCAAAAAGACAAAAAGTGCCCTAAAAATAAAAATCATCAATTAAAAAAAGAAACTATTGCCGGACGTTCTGCTTTATATTGCCCCCAACATCAAAAATAATTTTATATGAAAATCAAAATATTGGGGACTCGAGGCGAAATTAAAGCCTCAGCTCCTTATCATTCTCATCATTCAGGCGTTTTATTGGATAATAATATATTATTTGATTTAGGTGAATACGAGTTTTTGCAACATAATCCTCAGGTGATTTTTTTTACTCATTTACATCCTGATCATGCTTATTTTATCCGTTCTAAATATGATGAACCGCAAACCAAAGCTAAATTATATGCACCTGAAAAATACGACAATGAATTGCCTGTTAAAGTTTTTCAAAAAACAAAAAATATTAATTCTTATAAAATAACGCCAATTCCGACTCATCATAGCAAAAAAGTAAAATCACAAGCGTATTTAATTGAGAAAAATAAACAAAAAATATTATATACTGGTGATTTGATTTGGATTAATAAAAAATATCATACTAAACTGAAAAATTTAAATTTGGTTATTACTGAAGCAAGTTTTTTTAGAAAAGGGGGGATGATCAGAAGAGATAAAGAAACCAATGAAATTTACGGTCATAATGGCGTACCCGATTTAATTAATTTATTTAAAAGATTTACAAATAATATTATTTTAATGCATTATGGTAGTTGGTTTTATAAAGATGTCCAAAAATCAAGAAAAAAAATTAAAAAATTAGCTAAAGATAATGATATTAATATTATTGTCGGTTATGATGGTTTAGAAATAAATGTTAATCAATTGGCAGATGAGTGAAAAATTAGATAAAATAAAAAATAATATTTTAAAAAATAAAAATTTACCTTTATATCAAGGTAAAAATAAATTAGTTTTTGGTGAGGGGAAATCTGATGCCGATATTATATTTATTGGTGAAGCACCTGGTGCAGAAGAAGAAAAACAAAATAAACCTTTTTGTGGCCGGGCTGGCCAAATACTAAATAAACTTTTTAATTCAATAAACTTGAGCAGGGAAGACGTTTATATAACTAATATTGTTAAATTTCGCCCGCCAAATAATCGAAAACCAAAACAAAGCGAAATTGAAGCTTATGCATCTTATTTAGATAAACAAATTCAAATTATTAATCCTGATATTATAGTTTGTTTGGGCAATACCGCTTGTCAGTATATATTCAATAAATATAATTTAAGTGATAAACTTTCGGGCATAAGTAAAATTCATGGGAAAATTTTCAAGGCTGATGATCTGAAAATAATACCTTTTTATCATCCGGCTGTTGCCGTTTATAATTTTATTGAGCTAAAAAAATTAAAAAAAGATTTTAAAATATTAAAAAAAACAAAGGCTTGACTTAATTTATATAAATTGTTATAATAGTCTTATCTGTATGAATTTAAAGTTCATTTTTTTATTTAACATGAATTTAAATATTGCGAGGTAGCTCCCGACTTTTTTAAAAAAATAAAATTTTGTCTTTAGAGCTCCGAGGTAGCTCAGCGGTAGAGCAGCTGGCTGTTAACCAGTTGGTCGTGGGTTCGATCCCCACCCTCGGAGCTCTAAAGGTAAATTAACTCAAATAAAAATGCGCGAGGCGTTTTGCTACGCCACGTATGTTTTGTCGTGACGGAATAACCCGTGCAATCCCGTTGCCAAACCACCTGGTTATTGTAAGGGTTGCAATTAAAAATAAAAAATAAAGGGGCTGATTTTGTTCAGCCTCTTTTACTTGACTACTTGACAAAATAAATTTTGTTTGTTAAATTGAAATAATTCTCAAAAAGGAGGAAAAATATATGGCTAGAAAAACTTATCCTGAAAATCGAAAATGCGAACAATGTGGTGCCACTTTAAGTATTTATAATCCACATGATATCTGTTTTGCGCATAGACATTGCCCAGAATTTATGCTTGGCATAGGTGAAAGTGTTTCAAGTTTAGGCTGTGCCTTAAATACAGACATAGCCGGTACTGGTAATAAGATCAAAACTGCTTCAGTGGCCTTAGCTTTGACTAGAATTGAATACGAAGGTCATTAATTTTTTTTAAAATAATATTAAAAAGGCCTATTAATTGGCCTTTTTTGTTTTATTTAAATATTTTTAATCACTTAATTATTAGTAATGATTTACAGAAGACTTTGGCCAGTCATTTCTTTTGGAATTTTTAAGCCGGAAATTTTTAATATTGTTGGCGCAATATCAGCCAAAATTCCAATTGGTGAAATTAAGGAAATATCGTTTTTAATAATATCAGGATTTGGTTGACCTGCCAATTTATTATTCATGACCAAAAAAGGAACAGGATAAACATTATGTTCTTTGTCAATTTCCCCGGTAATCGGATTAATTAATTCTTCTGAATTACCATGATCACCGACTATAAAGATACTGCCGCCTTTTTTTAAAATTACCGGAATTATTTTAGACAAACATTTATCAACAGTTTCAATCGCTTCAATCGTGGCTTTCAAGTTGCCGGTATGCCCAACCATATCAGGATTGGCATAATTTATAACCATAAAATCATATTGTTCGCTTTTTAAAGCTTTTAAAATTTCCTGAGTTACTGGTTCAGCTGACATTTTGGGTTTTTGATCATAAGTTAAGACATCAGGCGAGGGGATTAATATCCGTTTTTCATTGGCAAAACTTTCTTCGGTCATACCATTTAAAAAGAAAGTAACATGAGCGTATTTTTCTGTTTCAGCAATATGTAATTGTTTTAAATTTAAATCACTGAATATTTTGGCCAAAGGATTCTTTATTATTTCAATAGGAAAAAGTACCTTGACCGGAAAATCCTTGTCATATTCAGTAAAAGTAATCATTTCCAGTTTTTTAAATTTAACTGTTTCAAATTTATCAAACACGGGATCAGTAATCGCTTGAGTTAATTGTTTGGCTCGGTCAGCGCGAAAATTAAAAAATATAATTATATCATTATCATTAACAGTAGCAATTGGCTGATTTTTTTTATCAAGCAAAACATGAGGCTCCATTTCTTCATCATAAATTTTCTTTTTATATGATTCTTTAATCACTTTTAAGGGATCTTTATGGGTTTTTTCAGCCTCACCTTTAATAATAGCATTGTAAGCCTTGGCAGTCCGATCCCATTTTTTATTTCTATCCATGGCATAAAAACGACCTGACATACTGGCAATCCCGCCGATTTTATTTTGTTTAACCAGTTTTATTGTATCTTCCATGAAAATTTTGCCAACATCTTTGGCAGTATCACGACCGTCAGTGAATAGATGTAAATAAGTCTTATTATTTATTTTTTCTTCTCTAACAAAAGAAAGCAAAGCCTGCAGATGATCTTGACTGGCATGGACTCCGCCGTTACCAATTAAACCCATGATATGTAATTTGCCTTTGCCCTTTTTTATTTTTTTAGCGGCTTCTAATAAATCCGGTAATTTAAAAAATTCACCGGTTGAAATAGATCGGTTAATCCTTGGTAAACTCTGATATTTTAAAATACCAGAACCGATTGAAATATGCCCGACTTCTGAATTACCGACTTCACCTTGTGGCAACCCAACATTTAAACTGGAAGCTTCCAATAAATTTAAAGGATATTCTTTTACCAATGAATCAAAAAAAGGCTTTTTAGCTAAACTGATAGCATTGGCATCATTGGGCGGGGCAATACCAAAACCATCCAGGACAATCAAAACAATTGGTTTAAATTTTAAAGCCATAAATAAATCTATCGATTATTTTTTAAAATTTTTAAAAATTTCATCAAGCTTATCTTCTGTTTCATTAATATCACGCATAATCTGTTTCTTTTTATAATCATCTCCTTCTTTTTGATAATAAACAATCAGCATATTATAATCATAAATAATGTCGGTTACTTCTGGTAAAATTTTAGCTTTAAGATCAGGATCAGTAATTTTGTATTGCTTGAAAAAATATTCGATTGTCTTTTGTTTTAAATCCATATTTAATTAATTAGTTTAAATTATCTATATTATACTATTTTTAAACTAAAAAGTGAATAAACATATTGACAAAAATTGAGTTATTCTGTATAGAATGTTATAATACCAACGTCTTAATAAAAAATAAAATAATGTTTATTTGAAACAAAATATTAATTCAAGAGAAGAAAAAGGAATCTTTTAAGCTTCTTTTTTTAAATTAAATTAACTTATGGCTACTAATAAAGAACAATTAACTATTAAGGATAAAGATAGGGACAAGGATATTATTCTTTTTGTCGGTCGAATTAATAATGATCATGTTGCCAGTGTCAGAGATTTGGAAGAATTATTGGATCGTAAATTAAAGATCGGTTTAATTACAACTCAAAATAAAAAAATGTCCCCTGAAATGGAGAAAAAAATCGATATTTTAATTCGCTGTGATATGAACAAACTTAATAATATAGAAGATGCGGTTATGAAATATCGCGATAAAGTTTTGGCTTTAATGGCTAAACCTGAATTCAGTATTGAATTGTTAACCAGGGTAGCCCCTTTATTCCCTTATTTGAGGTTGTCAAGAAATCGTTCATTGAGAATTTCAAATGATAAATTAGAAATGAGAAAAACTTTTAGAAGATATTATCCTAAAATTTCACCTAAATTTATTCATGTTAAAAAATATTCAGAAGCAATTATTAAACAAATAATTAAAGACATTGGTTTTCCTTGTGTTATAAAACCAACCAATTTATCCGGTAGTAAATTAATCATTAATTGTTTTTATAAAGAAGAATTGGAAAAAAACTTAAAAGATGCCATGAGAAAGATAAACTCCTTGGTCAAAAAGGCCAGCGTAGTAACTGTCCCTAAAATTATTGTTGAAGAATTTATGGAAGGTCAAATGTATTCAATTGATGCTTATGTTAATACTTACGGTAAAATGTACTATACCCCGATTATTGAAATAAAAACCGGTAAAGATGCCGGCTATGATGATTTGTTTATGTATACCCAAATTGCCCCTTCCATTTTAAGCAAAGAAGAAGAAAAAAAAGCTCAGGATGTTGTAAATAAAGGCACACACGCCATAGGTTTAAAATCCAGCACGGTTCATTGTGAATTAATGAAAACATCTAAAGGTTGGAAAATCATTGAATTAGCCGGCCGGCCAGGCGGTTTTAGAGATGAGATATTTTATCATGCCTTTGGGTTTAAACATCATTTGAATGATTTATTAATCCATATTGGCAACAAACCGATTATAAAAAAGAAAGCCAAAAAACACGTTGTTTTTATGAAATTCTGGCCTCATAAACCTGGTAAAATAGTTGCTATTAAAGGTTTAAAAAAAGGTAAAGAATTAAAATCATTAGTTAGGTTCAGACAAAACAAAAAAGTGGGGGATTATGCCGGCCGATCAAAACATGGGCATTTATCAGTTGTTGGATTTACCCTGGCAACTAAAACACGAGCTGATCTATTGGGTGATATTAGAAAATTGGAAAAATGGATTAAAATCGAAACAGTTAAAAGAAACGGTAAAGTCAAAAAAACAAAAAAGAAAATTTAAATAAAAACTACTCCATAAAAAATGGAGTAGTTTTACTTTTTCAAAATATTTGCTAAACTAATAAAAATAATAAATTAATTAAAATGCATGAAAAAAATAATTACTATTTTTATTTTAGTAATAATTTTTAGTTTAATTCTGGTAGCTTGTAATAAATCCGTAGATTTAACCGCGCAAGAAAAATTTAATATTGCTCAAACACAAGTTGATAATTATTTTAATTATCGAATTAACAAAAATGAATATGAGAAAATCGCTCGATCTGAAAATAATGATCTTTATTATTATGCAGCTAATGGCAAGCGTTATATTTTTCCAAATCTGGCAATTTTTGAATCATGGTTTGATGATTATGATATTAATCATTTTGAGATTCATGATTTACAAACCTTGTATCAAACCCCTTTGGGCGGTAATGTAACTTTAAGACCGGGTACTTTAATGATGACGGAAACCGATCCCAGTATTTATTTAATTACAGATAATGGCAACATGAAAGTATTTGAAAATTTAGAATTACTTGAAGAGCTTTATGGTTTTGGTTATGAAGATTTGATAGTTCCCATTCCTAATTTTTATTTCACTAATTATAAAAAAACCGGCACAATTACCAAGCCTGAAGATTTTCCCAAAATTCCGGCTAATCTAACTATTGATCAGGACAAGGGTTTTGAATAATATGAAAAAAATTTTTTTCCTTATAATTAACTTGGCATTATTAACTCTTATTACGGTTACTGCTTTTTATTTAATCACTCAAAGAACTAAAATTTTCGCCGGTTCAAATTATAATTTAAATAAAACTTTAGATGTTACTATTGAAGAAAAAATAAAAGAACCGCCCAGGACTAAGCCAGAAGAAATTGAAGTAAAAGCTATTTATTTAACATCCAATTCAGCTGCCAGCAGTAAAACGATTGATAAATTTATTGATTTTATGAAAAATACTGAGCTTAATGCGGTGGTAATTGATATTAAAGATTATTCGGGCACATTATCTTATGATTCACAGATTGATTTGGTTAATCAATTGGATAACGATCATAATTTAATTAAGGATTTACCGGGTTTAATTCAAAAACTGCATGATAATAATATTTATGTGATTGCCAGGCAAACGGTTTTTCAAGACCCGGAATTATCAGCAAAAAAACCGAACTGGGCTGTTAAAAATAAATCAACCGGCGGGCTGTGGTATGATTATAAAGGTTTAACTTGGACTGATCCAACACAACAGGCGGTCTGGGATTATAACTTGCAAATAGCTAAAGAAGCGATTAATTTGGGTTTTGATGAAATAAATTTTGATTATATTCGTTTTCCTTCAGATGGTCCGATGAAACAAATGTCTTTTGCCAATCTGCAAGGGCGAACCAAAGCTGAAGTAATAGCCGCATTTTTTGAATTTTTACATAAAAATCTAAAAGATGAACCTGCTTATATTTCCGGTGATTTGTTTGGTTATACAACAGAAAGGGAAGATGATATGAATATTGGCCAGCAAATTGAGGATGCGGCTTTGTATTTTGATTATGTTTGTCCCATGGTTTATCCTTCACATTATCCGTCAGGTCATTTAAATTTGGCTAATCCGGCCGCTCATCCTTATGAAGTTATTGGTCAAGCGATACAAAAGGGGGTTGAAAGTTTACAGCCTGTTGAGATCGAAGGCCAAGAAACAATTGAATATCGGGCTAAAATCAGACCATGGCTACAGGCCTTTAATATTGGTGCGGTTTATACTCCAAGTATGATCGACGCACAAATTCAAGCTTCCAAAGAAAATGGAGGCTTTGGCTATTTATTATGGAATGCCCGTAATGTTTATAATTACGCACCAAGTAATTAAAATACTAATTAAAAATATTAAATTCTAAATAAATTTTAATTCTTTAAATCATAAATTCAAAACCAAAATTTTAAAAATTAGAATCTCGGATTTAACTTATTATGCAATATAATGATTTTTTAAAAAAGAACGGATTATGGCTAATGGTATTGGCATTTTTCTTGCTGTCTGTTGCGCCTTGGTTATTTATCCCGTTAATTATAATTATATTAATTTTTCATAAACCAATTTTACAATTAATTAATAAATTTAAAAATATGGAAGGAAAAACAATTGATTATTCTCAATTAACAACAAAAGGCATTAAGGGGGTAAGAAATATTGTTATTGCTGTTATTATTATTGTATTTGTAATTATTCTCTTATTTAAAATGATAGTTATTATCCCAGCCGGACAAACAGGTGTCTACCATTTATTCGGAAAAGTTAAAGATAAAGAATTATCTTCAGGTATTCATTTGATTAATCCCTTAGCTGAGATTGAAAAAATGGGTATTCGTACGGAGCAATATACAATGTCAATAGTAGCTCAAGAAGGTGAAAAAATAGGTGATGATTCCATTGATGCTTTAACCAAAGAAGGCTTAAAAGTTACTCTTGATTTATCCATTTTATATCATTTGATTGAAAATGAAGCTTCAAATGTTTATAAAAATATCGGCTTAGCTTATCCGGAAAAAATTATCAGACCAGAGGTTCGTAATGCGATTAGAGAAGTTATTGCTTTATATGAAGCCAAAGATATTTATTCGGAAAAAAGAGAAGAAGCGGCTAAGAAAATTCTGGAAATGCTTAAAAATAATATTGAACCAAGAGGTATTGCTATTGAAACCGTCTTATTACGAAATGTAAAATTACCGCCTTTATTAACAACTGCCATAGAAGAAAAATTATCAGCCGAACAAGAAGCCCAAAAATATGATTTTGTTTTACAAAAAGAAGAAAAAGAAGCTAAACGTAAAAGAATTGAAGCCCAAGGTCAAAGAGATGCCCAGCAAATTATTAATCAAAGTTTAACCAATCAATATTTACAGTATTTATATATCCGTGAACTTAAAGATCGTGAAGGCACTATTTATGTCCCATATGATTTGCCGCTTTTCCGTGGATTATAATATTTTAAACTTTTAACTTTTAAAAACAATATGCAAAAACTAAAGGGGCTGCTTTTTGACGGTCTAAAAATGGAAGAAGATTTTATTACTCTTTATCTAAAAGTTATTAAGGATGAAGGCTTTTTGCAGTATTTTCCTGATCAGGGCAAAGCCAAGCAACTATTACAAACTTTAATTAATGAAAGCAATTGGCATAAAAAAACTTTGGAAGAAATAATTAATGCTTTTTAAACTTATGACTGATGTTGAAAATATTAAAAATATTTTAAATGATGCTTTAGCCAAAGAAAAAATGGCAGAGCAAAACTGTAATGAATTACTTAAAGAATTAGAAGTTAATGGTTTTTATGATCAAATTGAAAAAATCAAAAATGACGAGATAAGACATCAAAAAATTGTTCAACAATTAATTGGTATGATTGAATTTTAAAATCAAACTTGACAAAATTCATTTATTATGTTAATATTGTAAAAGCTCCTTTTATTGAAGCTTGATTGATAGATTAATAGGGCGTTGTTTTGAAGATTTTAAAACTAACAAGGAGGAAAAGAATGAAGAAAACAATAACAATATTGATGGTAATGGTAATGATTTTGGTCGGGTTTACGGCTCAGGCTCAGGCTGAAAGAAGATATTCAATTGATAAGTTCGACGGAACTTATCATCAGACCCACGATCGCAGTATTTCAAAAAACACTGGCGACTTAATGGTTGCCCACGGAATAGGTGTCAAGAGCTATTCATGGGTTACTTTTAAAGTCAGTAATGTGGATTGGGAAAACGCAAAAAGTGTAACCCTGTCTCTCTACGAGACAGCCAACTATAACAATGACTCAGGGATTAGTTTACACGTTGTCCCTTATGAATACGCCCCGAATTTTAACTGTCTCGAACAAGGGGAAGAAGTTTTGCTTCATCGTCATCACTGGTTAAAATATACCAGTGAAAATCTTTTGCCACAATTAAAAAAAATCGCCAAAAATAAAGGTGGTTATGTCACCTTGGCGATCGTGGTAAATCCTGGCCCAGGCTGGGCCGGCACCATAGCATTTGCTGATGGAAACCCACTAAATTTGATTTTCCGGCCATATCTGGAAATCAAATATTAGATAAAATAACTTCACTCCCCGATACACAAGTATCGGGGATTTTTTTAAATATGTACAGTTAACACCATGGGGTTACAAAGAGTATACTTAAGGGTAACACATGTTAACTATTAAATTTAAGTATATGAACAAGACAAAATATGCAAGACAAAATATGATAGAGAAGAACGATTTAAATGGTACCGACAAGTA
>WJKP01000056.1 GCA_014729025.1 Candidatus Buchananbacteria bacterium | reverse complement strand
GAGTAAAAAGATATTTATGTTATATTTTTTTAGGCTCGCGCGTAGCGCGAGCCTTTTATATTTGAAAAACCCTGATTATTATGGTAAATTTAATATAATTGAATGCTAAATCACTAAATTTTAATCACAAAATAACACGAAAAATATGTCTAAAGTAATTACTGACGAAAAACAAATTGATGAAATTTTAGAGCGAGGAGTGGAAGCTGTTTTTCCGACCAAACAAGATTTAAAAAATAAATTAATGTCAGGTGAACGGATTAAATTATATTGCGGGTTTGATCCGACAGCCGAGTCATTACATATTGGCAATGCCATTAATATCCGTAAACTGGCCAAGTTTCAGGAACTGGGGCATGAGGTTATTTTTTTAATTGGTGATTTTACAGCCATGATCGGTGATCCGACTGATAAAATGGCAGCCAGAACAGCGTTGACTAGAGAACAAGTTATGGCTAATTGTAAAGATTATAAAAAACAAGCTGATCGTTTGATTGATTTTAAAGATGATAATGCCGCTCAATTAAAATATAATTCCGAATGGCTGGGTAAACTTAATTTTGAGGATGTTTTGAATTTAGCCTCGCATTTTACTGTCCAGCAAATGGTTGAACGTGATATGTTTGAAAAAAGAATTGAAGAAGGCAAACCGGTTTATATCCATGAATTTATGTACCCTTTAATGCAAGGTTATGATTCTGTGGCTATGAATATTGATTTGGAATTGGGCGGTAATGATCAGACTTTTAATATGTTGGCTGGCCGGACTTTACAAAAAGTTATTAATAACAAGGAAAAATTTGTTTTAACCATGAAATTATTAGTTGATCCGACCGGCAAAAAAATGGGTAAGACAGAAGGTAATATGATTAATTTAACTGATTTGCCGGAAGATATTTTTGGTAAAGTCATGTCCTGGTCAGATCAAATGATTGCTTTGGGTTTTGAAATTTGTACCGACATACCGATGAAAGAAATTGAAGCCATGACTAAGCAAATGAAAGACGGCGCTAATCCTCGTGATTTTAAAATGAAACTGGCTCATGAAATTGTCAGTTTATATAAAGGTAAAGATCAGGCTGATCAGGCTCAGGAAAATTTTATAAATGTTTTTCAGAAAAAAGAAGGTCCGGGCGAAGATGTTAAAGAAATAAAGGTTGATAGCCGTAATATAATTGACATTTTAGTTGAGTCAGGTTTGATTGATTCCAATTCTGAAGCCAAACGAGTGATTAAACAAGGTGGGGTCAAAGTTAATGATCAGTTGGTTGAAGATATTGATTTGCAATTAGCTTCAGGCAAGACTCATTTGATTCAAAAGGGTAAGAGACATTTTGTGAAAGTAATAGTTTGAAAACGCTTTTGTCATTCTGCATGCCTGCCAGCAGGCAGGTAATGAAGAATCTGCGAAGCTACAGATCCTTCGACAGGCTCAGGATGACAGATGCGGACAAAAGCGCTTTTATTATGCCAATAAACGAAAAAATCAAAAAACAAATTGTCAATCTTTTAGCCAAACAAAAGATTAAGATTATAGCTGAAGATTTGACTATCCCTCCGTCACCGGAAATGGGTGATTTGGCTTTGCCGTGTTTTGAAATAGCCAAAATACAGAAAAAAAATCCAGCTGAACTAGCTGAAGAATTGGCCGCGCAGATTACTCCCAGCGGTTTGATTATTAATCTGAAAAATATTGGTCCGTATTTGAACTTTTTTCTGGATTATACCCGGGTTGCAGAACAATTATTTAAAGAAATTCAAAAAAAGGCTGAGAAATACGGCCAAAATAAACAAGTTAAAGGTCAAAAAGTCATGATTGAATATTCCCAGCCTAATACTCATAAAGAGTTTCATGTCGGTCATTTGCGTAATGTTTGTATTGGTAATGCTTTGGTTAATGTTTATAAAAATTGTGGCTGTAAAGTGGTGGCTGCCAATTATATCGGTGATTCAGGCGCTCATATTGCCAAAACTTTATGGTATTTGCAGAATTTCGTTAACCAGACTGATATTGCCAAAGCCGATAATCAGGGCGAATTTTTAGGTCGCGCTTATACTCAAGCAGTAGCTGCAATAGGTGATAATCAGGATCGTAAATATCAAGTGGCTGAGATTTTACAAAAATTGGAAAACAATGATCCTAAAATAATCAAACTTTGGCAACAGACAAAAAAATGGAGCTTGGATCATTTTCAGGAAATTTACCGGGAATTAAAAATTAATTTTGATGTTTATTATTATGAATCAGAAGAAGAAAAAGCCGGTAAAAAAATGCTGCCTAAATTATTAAAATATGATTTTATAAAAAAATCACAAGGCGCGATTATTGCTGATTTGCAAAAATATGATTTGGGTGTTTTGGTTTTGATCCGTAAAGACGGTACTGCCTTATACGGTATTAAAGATATACCGTTAGCTATTAAAAAATTTAAAAAATATAAATTGGATACCAGTATTTATGTAATTGATAACCGCCAAGCTCAGTATTTAAAGCAGATTTTTAAAATTTTGGAATTAATGGGGTTTGATAAAAAAATGATCCATGTTACTTATGAGTTTGTGCAATTAAAAAGCGGTATAATGTCTTCAAGAACCGGTAATGTGGTTACTTATGAAGAAGTCAAACAAGCGGCTTTAAATAAAGTTATCAAAGAAACCAAACAGCGTCATCCGGCTTGGCCGGCTGAAAAAATCAGTTTGGCCAGCCAGGCGATTGTAATGGCGGCTTTGAAATTCGGTATGTTAAAATCAAATAATAATAAAGTGATAACTTTTGATATTGAAGAAGCTTTGGATGTCAATGGGTTTACCGGGCCTTATTTACAGTATAGTTATGCCCGCTTGAATTCGATTTTTGTTAAATCACGCAAAACTTGTGCAGGTATTGATGTGAAATTGGATTATAAAAATTTGGCAGCTACCATTGAAAAAGAATTAGTTAAAAATCTTTTAAAGTATCCGCAAATAATTTTGGAAACCAAACAAACCAATGACCCGTCGATTTTGGTCCATTATATTTATAAACTGGCCCAGGATTTTAATGCTTTTTATCATGAACTGCCAGTTATTCAGGCTGAACCGGCAGTTATGGCTGTGCGTTTTGAATTATTAAAATCAATTAAACAGGTTTTGACTAATGGCATGAATATTTTAGGCATCCCGATTTTAAAAGAAATGTAAAAAATATAAAAAATTATAATAGAAAACCCTGCGCTTTTTATGGCGCAGGGTTTTTTTCATGAACCAGGCTCCAGCTTATCCCTCGGGCCGGGGTATTCTGCCGTAAATCCCAATCATCAAGTCATTGTTTTTTTTCAGAGCTAGCGACTAAAGGAGGTAAAACTATCTCTGAAATCAATTGACTTTATACTGGCTTTGTCCCCTATGGACTCTTCCAGCTGACTTTTGTCAATGACCGGGGACAGTAGATGTTTGAATCAACACAATTCAAACAGAGCTACCATTACTGGAGAGCGTTTGCCCGATATTACTATCCGGACTGATTTTTTGTGCAGTAATTTTTTGTTATCAGTCCAAATCCCTAAAAAGGGCTTCCTGGCCCATGAGATTTAGGAGAACCTATGTTTTTATAATATATAAAAAAACTATTTTCCACAAGTCAGATTTTTTTTGTTAAAAATTTTTGACATTTTTAATTAAGTAAAATTTAAACTTAATTGTGGATATTTTTTTAATAATTTTTTACAAAATTTTTACCTAAAATTAACTTGCTTTAAAAAACAAGCATGGTATTTTTAAAATATAAACTATTTTTTAAATAAAATATGTTAAGGGGGAAAATAAAAAAAACAAAAACAAAAATCAAAAAATCCCAACACTTTCTTTTTTTGAAAGTGTTTTTTTTGTTCTTTGAAAATTAGCCATTTAAATCAGATTCGCTGTAATTAAACCAGGAAAGGAGGTAAAAATTAGCGGGGGAAGTTTCTCACTTTGCTAAGTGGGAAAAAACACAAACAATCCAAACAAAGGAGAAGTTAAATGAAAAAAATGTTTATGGTAATCGGAGTGATGATGGGAGTTTTATTGACTAGTCAAAGTTGGGCGCATCAGATTTACATTAAAAAAAATCCAACCAATGAAAACGGCATTGAATTTGGTGTGAATAATGCCGGGGATTTTGTACGCTGGCGTGCTTATGTGCGTGGTTTGTCAGATAACAGTCAAGGTCTAAATAGTAGCTGGACAAGTTCCGGTAATGGCTGGTGGTATTATGATCTGGCTTCACTTGACCAGCGTGTTATGTGGCGGTTAGCAGGTCTTGCCAACCAGCAATTTATTATAACTTATTGGGTGTTTAAGAGTGATGGATCTTGGGAATATGGCCCGCAAGTGACTGTTGTTTCTGATCAGGTTGCACCTAATGCCTGGTTTAATAATCTGGTTGATGGCCAAATTATTAATCAGTGTCAATTTAATCTCCAGGTTGGTAGCAGTGATAATTTAAGCCAAGTTGTTGCTTTAAGACTTTATGTTGTAGTGCCGAATGGCCAGGCTTTAAACGGCTGGATTCCTTCCGGAATAAGTAATCAGTATTATAAAGAATTCCAAGCTGAGTCAATTGATTATACTTTTACGGCACCGATTGACGGTTTTTATACTTTTACTTTATGGGTTAAAGACCAGGCCGGTAATATTGTTTATGAACCCAATGGTCCGGTGCAAATCCAGATTAAAACAACAACTGAACCAAGCCCGCCTTTAGCGCCAAGTAATTTGCAGCTGATTGATGAGCAAAATAACGTGCAGCTGACTTGGCAGGATAATGCCAGTGATGAAGAAGGATTTTTACTTTATCGCAACTGGCAATATCTGGCCAAATTGCCAGCCAATACAATCAATTATACTGATACTGAATTGGCTTATGGTGATAATTATTGTTATCGTTTGGTGGCTTTTAAAGCTAATTTAAACAGTCAGGCAACTGAAGCTTGTATTTATTTGGAAGAACCTGTTAGTGAACCTGATTATCAGTATGCTGACGGGTTTGTTTACCCTATGGCTTGTGATTATATTTATCGGTTGGAACCTGATAACCAGATCCCGAACGGTGCTTGTTATGATTATCAGCCGTTTGGTTCTTTGTTTGCTTATAGTAATCAAATCCATTTAGGTTTGGATTTAAATCGTAAAGCCATAAATGATTTGGGTGAACCTTTGTTTGCCATTGCCAATGCTTTGGTTTGGGATTTGGGCTGGACAACTGACTGGGGTAATTATTTGATCTTACAAATCAAAGCACGGCCCGGTCAGGGTTTTTGGCTGAGTAATGGTGAAAAAGTTAGCAAGATCTATGTGCTTTATGCTCATTTAGATCAAATTTTTATTGAAACCAATACCGGACAGGTTGTTTCCCGCCAAGAAATTGTACCGCAACAAACTTATGTCAGACAAAATTGGCAAATCGGTACGATCGGTGACGGTAATGGTAATTATAGTCCGCATCTTCATTTTGAAATCAGGATTAATGATTATGACCAGTTGGGTCAAGGTTATTGGCCTGTCAGTGATACCAGTTATCTTGATTATTTTGTTGATCCGTTGGAATTTATTGATAATAACCGGGTAGCTAATGATAATCCAGAACTAACCATTTATATCCATGGTTATGATCAGGATGACAGTAAACCGGTTTACCTTGATTTGCAGGCTGATGATTGGCAGAGGCAGGGCCGTAATTATGACGGTTTGCCTTTGGCCAGTGTTGGCTGGGCCAATCATGTTTGGTTAATTCCTTCTAATCATAACCAAATAGCCAGATGGGATTTTCAGTTACCTTTGACTGGTGCTTGGTCTGTTTATACTATTATTCCGCGTTACTATGCTCAGGCTCATAATGTTCGTTATCAGGTTTGGCATAGCAGTCAGGATATAAGTTATCCTTATGAAACAAGTATTGATCAGTTTAATGAGGATGAAAACCGCGAAGTTTTTCTAGGTACTTTTGATTTTTATAATACTCAGCGATACGGGGTTAATGTCTTTAGTCAGACTGCTGACTATCCGGCGCAAAATGTGGCAGTTGATACGTTAATTTTTGTTTATGAGGGTGAACCTGGTAGTGGTGGCGGACAATTACCTCCAGATGATCAGGTTAAAACAATTAATTCTGACGGTAGCTTGCATTTTAAGTATCAGGGCAGTTATATTCAGCCAGAATTGCATTGCACTGGTAGCGGTTTATTTTGGTCTGATTTAATTTTAACTGACGGTTTGTTGGAAAATTCAGCAGAAGTTGGGTTTTCTGATACGGTTTATTGTAATATTGAGTTTGAAGACAATACTTGGCTGGCTGATTGGCAAGGACTTTTGCCTGGTCACCAGTTATTGGTTAATGGGCAGTTAATTACTGCCATAACGCCTAATAATTATGGCGGTTATAATTTGGTATTTAATTTAGTAATCAATGAACAAGACAATAATCCGACTGAACCTGATGATGATAATGATCCGAGCAATTCCAATAAAAAGGATCAGTCATCTTCTGGTTCGTTTGGTTGTCATATCTGTGCCGGTGTACCGCCATTTAGCGGTTTGCTTAATTCCTTAATTTTGTTTATTCCGCCGTTTGTGATTTTTACTTTTCGAGCAATAAAATATAAATTAATTTAAATGGCTAATTGGTTAAAAGCCTCCCTTTGGGAGGCTTTACTTTTTATTAATTATTTGGCAAAATTTAAAAATAAGCACCCTAACCTTAATAAATAATTAACTATTAATAATTTAAAAATTTATGCAATTTTTAAAAAAATACTCTTATATTGGTTTATTGCTATTGATTGCCCTGGTAATTGTTTTAGCCGGTTGTGATTTAAAGGTTGATTTGAATTCTAATTTAAACCAGGATCAATCAGTTAATAATTCAGAAACAAAAGATCAGGAAAAAGAACCTGAATCGGTTCAATCCGAAGAATCAGCTGATCAAGTTGAGTATCAGTTGATAACCACTGAAGATGATATGCTGAAAAGAGTTACTGATAAAAACGCTGAAGTTATTATTGAAGATGCGACCGAATTATGTGAAACAGAGGTTATGGTTTATGCCAAACCTCAAAATCAGCCTTTGTTGATTGTAAAACCGTTTGATCCGGGTTCTGATAAATATCTTAACCGACTTTTTGTTTTGAATTTAGATAAGCAAATTTGTAGTGAATTGGAAGTTTCCCAAGAATTAACTGATTTTGGCGCTCATGTATTATCACCTGATCAAACCAAATTGGCCGTAGCTTTGGAAACCAATGAAGCTCGCGAATTAAAATTACTTGATTTGGTTTATGATAAAAGTTTGACTTTGGTTGAGCTGGAAAAAGGCCAGACATTTAATGGCGGTTATGGTGCGATGAGTAATCAGTTTAATATTAAATGGCAGGATAATCAGACTATTCAATACGCGATTTTTAAAGATACTTATGAAAATTATGATCCCAACGCTCCTGATGAACCGGAAAAAGTTTTACAGGTTAAAGTTTTGGAAATTGACTAGGCTTGTCAAAATTTAATAATTATGTTAAAATCCATTTTGGAAGGATAATGGTTCAATATAGATGTTTTTTTTAAATCATAAAAGGAGGTGGTTATAATGAGTACTAATCTCGCTGACACCTGTACTTTGGGACGCGGTTTGGATCCAGGGCTGGTTAAGGCGTTGAAAAAAACACTCAGAGGACTACCATTATCCCCAGAAGGCAAAAAGCAGGCCTTGCGTGTAATGTGCAAGGACGTAACACGTCAACCCAAAAACAGAAAAGGGAGGGGAAATGCGAGGTATAAGCGGAAGTGAG